>CAZGUI010000004.1:0-82924 GCA_964528875.1 uncultured Bacteroides sp.
AACAACTAAAAAAGAATATATATTAAGATGATTATTTTCCAACTCATTTCATTCTCCCCCATTTCATCTCTTCACCTTCTGAATCAAACTTTTTGCGTTTTCCTGTTATACTTGTCATTTCAATTCTATAAATTGCAGTTCTACTCATTCCTGCGTTAATGGCTAAATCAAAAAGAGGCATTTTGGAAGGAGTATATTTCTCGCAAATTAAACGCATGGCATTTATACGTTCTTTCTCATTTGTAACTTCACGAATGACACCTAAAACAATGGTTGATTCAAATTCTGTAGTAAAAACCTTACTTATTAAAGTTTTTCCACTATGTTCCTCTTCTAAGAAATCGGATAATTGCGATTCTGAATATAATTCGGGGACTTCTACCCTACCTATAAATGCAACGGAAACAGGATTTCCATCTTGCATGGAGTCTACTTTCTTCCCCTGTTTTGCAGAATGAAAATAGAGATTATATCCGTCTCTAACTATAGATAATGGTATCCCATAAGGATATCCAACTGAATCTATTAAAGAAAGCACTCCATAGGTTGAGTTGTCAATTAATTTCACCGAAAAGTCCAAACTCATTTCTCTATCTTTTCTTCTCATATCTTCTGATTTTTAATGATTATAAAGATAACATTTTATTAAATTCTCCCATGAAGAAAGGTGTTTAAAAATAAATTTCAGAACCCTCTTTTAAGCAGTATAAGCCACTATATTGATGTGTTTTTGTCGGTCTAGGTCAAAAGGTGCTTCG
Organism: uncultured Bacteroides sp.; assembly: GCA_964528875.1. Taxonomy (GTDB): domain Bacteria; phylum Bacteroidota; class Bacteroidia; order Bacteroidales; family Bacteroidaceae; genus Bacteroides_E. Next base: position 759 of record CAZGUI010000004.1, read on the forward strand.
GTCCTAGACCGAAGGGCTCTCGGTCTAGGACCGAAGAGGTATCTCTTTAAGACCTTTTCGATTTTAATCTGTATGATTATGTTTTTTCTTTCTATTCGGAATTTAATTTTCCACTAATGAGTAAATAAGAAAATCCAAACTGACCGTTTCTCTTTGTAAGTATATAATACTTTTATAGGTATTGTTTCAATTGATTTAACTGCAAAAAGAGAGGTATCAAGTCTATTAAACAAGATACCTCTTTCTCTATTTCTTTTGGAAGGTAAGTATTAGAATCTACTTTTTCTAGAATTTATTTCTTAAAGACCACTGATTGTCCATAAAAAGTATTTGCCAAATTAATCATATCTGACAGTTGATTCCAGTTTTCAACTTTCTCATAGTTGTTCTTATACGTCTTTTTCACTTTTAAGATTAATGTAGTCCCGTCTATAGTTGCAGATGAAGCAAAAGTAGAACAGGTGTTATCTAAAGATTGATTTAATGCTGAAATATTCTCCACACTATATCCTTGAGGTATTTCCACTTTAATTTCGTGTTCATAGCTGCGAGCATAGGGCATATAGACATCAACAGAACGAGCTTTGTCATCTTCCTCTAAAGTTAGCTGAGTACCAATTAGCTTTCCTGCATCTAAAATATAATTATTTCCGGCACGTTTGACCAGTCCATCAAGTGTGTAATGTGTTTCATAAATTAATTCAGGGTGTTCAGGCGTTACCCCTAATGACGGAATAGCATATTCTTTAAGCTCATTTACATCTATATCATGGTAATATTTCACTTCTGCTTCTGCTTTTTCTTTCTGCTTTTTAAGTTGTTGGCTTATCGCTTCTTCATACGCATCTATATCTTTGGTTTTTCCTTTTTCTTGGAGTTTTTCCAAATAGGTCTTTTCTTTCATCCATTTTTTCATGTCATTACGCCAATCAGAACCCAAAATAATATCCGAGTATACTCCGTTACGCTGATGCCCTGAAAGTGTTGTTTTCCTATTGATATCAAGTGCTAACAAATTACTATCGTCCAAGCGAACAGTCATTTCTGTTTTATTCATGTTTTGATCTGCAGTTGATACGGGTATTTGATATTTACTCCGTTTACTTTGATCTGAGAAATTAATTTGGTTGTATTTCTTGGGAATGATTAATTCTGCAGTTTCACCCTCGAATGATGGATTTGTTCCTATGTAATAAAAATACATAGGAGGAGTAATCAGTTGGCTACCATCATTGGCTACAATAAAGAATGAATAATCCCAATAACCAATGGTATCTTCCGGACGTACACTGAAGCGATTGGTTACAAGTCCTAGTTTATATTCTATTTTGTATTTCTTGAATAACATCCCTAAAGTAGCAAGATATACTCTTTGATTCAGTCCATCAAAACCATAAGAATATTCCAATAAAGCTTCATTAATATATTCTGCCAGTTGTTTATTATTTGCTTGAGGGTTCTCCTTTTTATACTTTTTTGCCAGCTTATTTATATCTTTTGCTGCATACATATAATAAGATGTTCCATTAAATGAGTTCATTGCATCTTCTAATATCCGCTCTGTGGGTAGATTTTTATACAGTCCTTTATTACGAGCACTAACAGGTTTATATATTTTTTTATTGGAGTTGTATAAAACAGATAGGCTGATTGCAGGGAATTGACGTAAAGGAGATAACCATCTCTCTGTCGATACTTTTTCTATATTGGTCATTTTAGTATCTAATATGTAATCTCCTTCGTCACTCGTAGTTTCAGTAAAATCAGGAGCATCATTAATCAGACGATATTCTGTAGTTAAATTTTTATCTAGCACACAATGTACTGAATAAGAAAGAATAGGATATTTAGCTGCAAAAAGAAAAATCTGTTCGGGTATATTTTGATAATCAATCCGTCCCTCTTCGTGTATAAAAAAGTCTAAGATATCACCTACTTCTAAATTGGGTATAGCTAATTTCTTCCCGGTTTCTTTATCTTTTTTTCCTTCGGTTAAAGCTACAGCTTCATTAATATCGACCTCATTAACTGTTCCGTTGGGTTTAATGATACGTACACCTACTACTGTGGTATACTTTGTTCTAACATTATACCCAAATGATTTACTGGATTGACTAAACTCAATTTCAGAGTTGTCTTCCAATGATCGCTTGTCATTTAATTTAATCATTTTCCGAAGAATATGCACATAGGTCAATTCCTTATTAAGCCCAAAGCCTAATACTCCACCTCCGGTGAAACGCAGTTTTGTGTTTCCTGTAGCATATACATCTTCATGTAAAGCCATAATGACAGCCGACTCGTCTTTGTACTTGTCCGGAACAGTATAATTAGTGAACTCAGGCTTATCCCATGCCCATATTGACTCTCGTATTTCTGCTGCATACTTTTCATATTTTTCATTTGCAATCAAAGTCTGACTGCATAGAAAAAATACAAGCAGAGTAAAAAAGCTAAATTTAGTCTTCTTCATATAAATAAATTAAATGTGTTACTGTATAGTTAATACGATCTGTTCCATATAATTGCGCTTTAATTCATTGATGTCAGCGTTCCATTGTTCAAAGGCTTCTTTTTTTATTAAGGGAGATTTAAATTGCAATACACAACGATAAGATAAAGTGTCTTCCTTTTGATCGTAATTAATGGAGAAAACATAGTTCTCCCTATCAATTACCATATTCTCAGGTGTATGCGACAGATGATAATTTTCGGGTATTACAAGGTCTATATTTCTCACAATGCGATAACAATAAGGAAAAAGAATATTATTCTTTCTTTTTTCAATATTAATGATGTGAGAAGAGAACTCTTTGATAGGATTCATACCTATGTAAATCTCTTTATCTAGTTTTTGAAAATCTGAGTTTTTTTCTATGTTATAAATCAGATGTGTAGATTCTACTTTGGCTGTAGCATCATTCAATTGGATATTTGTTACTTCGTTTTGAACTTCTCCGTTTTTTGCAAAATAAAGTAAAGCCTCATTTAGTTTGTTTTTCGGAGTGGCATAGATTAGGGATAGGATTTTTTCTTTTGACTCTCCCATAAAATAGTGAATGGTTTCTCCATTCATTTTGTCATTATCTATGGTATATTTACAGTACAAACTGTCTGTGTTGATTTTTGAATCTAAAACAGGAATGCGATTTAAAATGTATTCATCTCCATTTTCAATCATTACTTGACGCCCTTGAATACTTTGAGGATACTCTCCCACAGGCATATATTCATAAGTTGCATCTAAGTAAAAAACTTCATCATTGAAGAAAAGTGTACAAATCATATGATTATCAACAGATAAATTAGGTGTACTATAATCATACGCTATGTGATTAGTGCCTAACCAAGTGAGTCTGGCATCAAAACCAAGGCTTTCAAGTAAAGATTTAGTTAGATTGGCCATTCCTTTACAATCTCCATATTTCTTACGTAAAACTTCGTGTGCATCATCTGGCTTAAATCCGGCTATTCCATCTTCAAAAGCTACGTATCGGATATTACTTTGTACCCAAGCAAAAACATCTTTAATTTTATCAAAATCATCTGTACTTTTTTGAGTGATTTCTTTGGCTTTCTCTTCTATGATTTTCTTATCATTATGCACTTCATTTACAAGGTGTCTATACCACTGATACTGGTCTTTTAAGGTATCAAAATACACGGTTCTAACTCCATTGACATTAGACTGCTTATTCAGAACTAAAATTAAAGGATAGATATGAGACACTCCTTGCATCATAGACTCACTAACTATGGCTTCCTGGTTTTCCATGGTATAAATATAGATCTGAGCATTTGTTTTAGGGTCTATTTCTACAGTTTTTTGGATACTTCCATTCATATTGTAATCCACCAATTCACACTCCATCCATTCCGGAACTACAATACGGACGGTTTTATTCTTTATGTAATATCCATACTCTAACAACGGAATAACCGTGAAATAACGTGGGTCCTTGAATGTTTTTTCAAATTCCAAACGTCCGGACTTTCCCTTTTTATCAAAATGCAGATCTATGTAACAGACCTTTGCATCAGTGTAAAATATTTCATTCGATTTATATAATTGATATTGAGGATCTAACCCTTTGATACTCCGTACTCTTACTTTGTCAATGGTCGATTCATTGTCGTACATCTCATAAACAGAAGTATTGGTAGCCATTCGTGTAGCTTCAAATGTAGTTTCATATTTCTCTTTGATCACCACATTTCCTTTTTCTAAAATGTACTCGTAGGTAACGTCTTTTTGTGTGATTATTACATTATCATCATCCGTTTGACCAAAAATATATGAATGGGATAGAAATAAGAAAACAAATAGAATATTAAATTTGAACATATTATTCCCTGAACTAGATTAATAAATAATAAAAAAATAGGTGGTTTTTTATATTATATATGATAATCTAATATACCGCATCTACCCTATTTCTTCTGAAAGATAGACATTTTTTTGAAAAATAAGTAAAATATTATAAAAAGAGTTCACCTCATGTATTCACATATAAAAATCAACATCTATTACTTAAAAGTAAATTGATACGCAAGACCTTTATATATGTAAATAAGTTCTCTAAATATTCACATTTTTACTCATCAGAAAATCTTTTTATAGCTGTGACAATAAGGTAATTGTCCTCTTTTTTCATAATAATCTTGATGGTAGTCTTCAGCTATCCAGAAAGTCGTTACATCTGTTAATTGTGTGGCTACTTTATAGCCCTTCTCTGTTAAAAGAAGAATATATTTCTCTGCTGTTTCTTTTTCTTCCTCGTTATTATAAAAAATATAAGATAAATATTGAGAGCCTATATCCGGTCCTTGCCCATTAATCTGAGTAAAATCATGTGTTTCAAAAAAATATTGCACCAACTCTTCATAGCTAATCTTTTCAGGGAGATAAATTACCTCAATGACTTCTATATGCCCTGTGTTTCCTGTGCAAACCTCTTTATAAGTAGGTGATTTAGTATTTCCTCCCATATAACCTACACTTGTTGATTCTACTCCATTTAATTGTTGAAAATAGTATTCAGTACCCCAAAAACAACCTGAGCCAAAATAAGCTTTAGAAAAGGTTTCTGAAGGTGTTCCAATAAACCTCATAGATAATGAATTTACACAATGCCTGGTATTTTTAGATGTAAATCCTTCCCCTATGAACACATGACCCAAATGTCCTTTACATTGAGCACATACAATTTCTGTGCGCATGCCATCAGCATCAGGAATACGTTCAACCGCCCCATCAATTTCTTCGTCAAATGAAGGCCATCCACAATTAGAATCAAATTTACTCTCCGATTTATATAGTGGTGCATCACACTGCTTACAGATATAGATTCCTTGAGCTGTATTATATAGTAACTCTCCTGTTCCGGGATACTCTGTTCCTTTATATTTGATAATAGACTCTTCTTTGGGAGTGAGTTTATTTAGTTTTAATTTGTCCATAGCTGTTTTAATTTTTAGTTGTTTTTTTAGCCCATGAATCATTTAAACCCTTTTATCGTAAATAATGTTCTAGTGAAAGATTGAACATTGTATCTATTAATATAAAATAGTTGTCTTTTTTTGTTAAAGAAAAAAAAGTACCTATCTTTCTATCCTATACTTATAAATTAAAACTTGAATAATATGGAAGAGATGGAAAGCAGACTAGAGAATAAATCAGTGGTTAGTCTAGGTGATTGGTTAATTACTATGGTTATTATGATTATTCCTCTAGTAAACTTTATTATGCTGTTTGTATGGGCTTTTAGTAGTAGTACACCGGTAAGTAAAGCTAATTGGGCTAAAGCCTCATTAGTTTTTATGCTTATTGGTTTTGTTCTTCTCCTGTTGTTCTGGGGTTCAATAGCTGCCATGGTTGTTGGAGCATCATTATAACTAAGTTTATACCTACAAGAAAAAGGCTAAAGATATATTTCTTTGGCTTTTTTTATTATTGTCAAAGTTGAATATCAAAACTGATGAATTTTGTATATAAAAACAGGGTGAGTTCTCTTTGTTAGCAAATAGATCAGACAAATCAAAAATACAGCAAAAAAGAGTTTGTTTACTGTGTACAAAAGAGTCGGAATTTCAGATACTAAACTATTTAAAATAAAGAAGGAGCAACGCTTTGCTCCAATCTTGTTAACCTTAAATCTAATACTATGAAAAACACAGTACAAATATAAGTGTACATTGACACTTATGCAAATAATTCCTAGAAAGAAGTGATCTAAGTAACATTTATTAAGAAACTCACATCTTTTCATTGATATTTTAACAAAAAGAGCAAGGATTATTTATTTCCTTGCTCTTAATCTTTATATCTGATAGAGAACTTAATATTTTTTCATATAATCAATCCATTCAGTATATGCTTGTACATACTTCTTCAGAAACGCAAGTGTACCTTCATTCGCAATAGTATCATCTACTATAGCATTAACAATATTACCTAAATAGCACTCAGGTTGTTGCATGGTCGGAACATTTAACACAGTAAGTACTTGTCTTAAATGATGATTAGCACCAAACGCACCAATTGGTCCGGGTGAGACACTAATGATTCCGGCGGGTTTTTTACTCCATACCGCTTTACCTACAGGCCTTGAGCCAATATCTAATGCATTTTTCAATAATGTTGGAATGGATCGATTGTGTTCAGGAGTGATAAAAAGCAAAGCATCCATTGATTCTATTTCTTCCTTAAACTCAATGTATTCTTTAGGATAATCCGCATCATAGTCTTGATTATACAAGGGAAGATGATCAATTTTTATGATATGAATCTCATAATTGGATGGCATAAAATCCACTACACAATTTGCTACACATTTAGTAAATGCTCCTATTCTATTACTTCCTAGTAAAACTCCTACTTTCATTTTTCCCATAAAATTAAATTTAAGTCAGTATTATGTGTCTTTATTATTAAAACATTTAGTATCAGTATATGACACAACAAGTTTATAACGATTCTTTGTAAAACAGAGAACCGTTCCATAAATATAGGAATAAATGAGGATAATAAGAATAGAAAACTATTTAAAATAAAGAAGGAGCAACGCTTTGCTCCAATCTTGTTAACCTTAAATCTAATACTATGAAAAACACAGTACAAATATAAGTGTACATTGACACTTATGCAAATATCTAAGACAAAAAGGGCTTCTTTCTAACTTAATTTAATAAATACAAGATAGGATGCTGATTATTTTAACCAATATTTCTATTTGTATCCTTTTGTTACTAAATACAAGGTTCTTTGTAGGCTAGGCTAATAGAATGTTTATAATATATCTTTGATCATTGATAACAGATAAAAAGCAAAAAGAGAATCATTTGATCCTCTCTCCTTCTTTTATTCTATAACAATGGGATATCCTCTATAAAAGTCTAGTATTTTGGCTCGAAATAAGAAATCATACTTTGCTTGAACTTGTTCAGACTGACTACTGACATATTTCAATTTAGCTTCATTAAACTCAACTACTGTTGATCGACCTACATTGTATTTTTCTTGTGCGTAATGATATGCTTCTTTAGCGGCTTCCATAGCTCTTTCCGTATAGTCATATTTAATTTGAGAAGCAATGGCACTTTGATGTGCCTGTTGTATTTCTTTATAAAACCCTTGCTTAACGTAATCTAATTCTAGATTTCTATTTAAGATCATCAGACGTGCTTCTTTTACACGGTTACGTGTTTGAAATCGATTAAATATGGGAATATTCAAATTGAAACTAAGTACTTCACTAGAGTTATCTCTTAACTGACGTTTGAATATAGTGTTTTTAGCTCCCGTAATTCGCCCATAACCGGTACCATAGCTCATACCAAAGCTGAGAGTTGGCCAAAAAGCTGACTGTGCAACTTTTAATCTGCTTTTCTCGCCCTCCAATCTAAAAGAAGCTTCTTTAATATGGGGTTTAATTTGAATAGCTTGTCTGTATATTTCTTCCGGGGGAAGGATACTACTTATATTATCAGAAATGACATCATCAATATGAGGTTCTTGTATATCAAAGCTATTTAGATCACGTACATTTAAAGCTTGAGCTAAGTCTAAAAGAGAAGCATCCAGATTATTTTTTGCGTTTTGTCTGTTTAACTCATCATTCGCTAATTGAGCTTTGATGTCATAGAGCTGAGCTAAGGGTACTTTATCTGCCTCATAAAGTAATCTGGTTTTTTCAACCTGTTCTTTAGTTTGTTCAACTTGTTCATCAGAAATTAGTATGAGCTCTTTTTTAAACAGAACATCAAGAAATAAAGTAGTAACTTGAATTTCTAAATTTTCTTTTGCCTTATTAAGTCCTTCAACAGCTGCTTGCAAATCCAGTTTACTCGCTTTTATTTCATTGGGTATTCTGAGACCTGTAAATAAGGGCACAGAAGAACGAAGACTAAAGTTACTAGACAAGGAGTTTCTACTTTCAGAGATTTGAGTAGCTACATTGGTAGATCTACCAAAACTGAAGTTCTGTCCAACACCTGCGCTTAAATCAGGTAGACGACTGTATTGATTTGTCTTAACAGCTAAATCAGATTGGGCTACAGACACTTCCTGTTGTTTCAAACTAATATTGTTTTCTATAGCATATTCCACACACTGACGAAGGGTCCACTTGGATTGTGCAACCATGGAAAAAGATACAAATAATGCAGTGGCGAAAAGTAGTTTACGCTTCATAATTGATTGGTTTCTTTAATTATTTTTGAGCGTGTAATGCTTTCTTTTCAAAAATCTCATTACCTCGAATTTTCTCATCTAAACTTAATCCCTCTTTTACTTCCACTTTGATGCCATCGGACAAACCAATGCGTATGGAACGTTTTTCAAACTCTTGTTTCTCTTCACTTGTCGATTTCAACACATAAACGAAAGTTGAGTCACCCACAAATTCTATAGAGTTTTCGGGTACATGAAGAACATCTTCAACACGTGCCAGCACAATTTCAGCATTGGCACTATAGCCTGCACGAATTTTAATGGAATCAGGAATATTTGCGGCAGCCTTAATCTCAAATAAAATAGCACCACTCTCCTCTTTTCCTTTGGGTGAAATGTATTCCAGTTCAGCATCGAAACTGTAGTTCTCTAATGCACCTATTGAGAGTTTAATAGGCATACCGGCATGAACACGTCCTACTTCTGTTTCATCCAAGTCTCCAATAAAAATCATATCTGTCATATCAGCAACCACAGCAATAGTAGTTCCTTCGTTAAATGTGTTCGATTGAATCACCGAATTACCCACTTTTACCGGAACATCTAAAATCATACCCGTAATGGTAGAACGAATTTGTGTATTACTGTATTGAGCTGTTTTAGAAGACATACCTGTACGCACAATATCAAAATTATCCTTAGCATTTTCCAATTCTTCCAATGCTTTTTTATAGTCAGCCTCCGATTGATCCATCTCTTCACGGGCAATCACTCCTTTTTCGAATAGCATTTTTTGACGTTCGTACTCTGCTTGAATGCGGTTTAAATTGATTTCAGCCACATTTACGCGAGACTCAGAGCTATTTAGATCAATCATTTCAGGTACTACTTTTACGGTAGCAATGATATCACCCTCATTCACAAAATCTCCGGCTTCTTTCAGTACAGAAGAGATAATACCGGGAATCTGAGGTTTAATAAGTACCTCATCACGAGGAGCAACTTCACCTGTGGCAACAGAAGTATTTTCAATGTTTCCCTGTTCCACTTGTACTATTTCAAAAAATGTTTGTTGGGGCTTTGATTTACTCCAAAGCCAAACAAAAGTGCCTATAAACACTGCTCCAATAACAGTAAACACTAGAATTTTAAGAATCTTTCTCATTATTGTATCTTGTTTTATGTTTTCTATTTTCTTTATTTATCTGAATCGTTCTTTATTTCTATTCATCTCGAATAGCATCTATAGCTTTAATTTTCAAAGCTCTGTAAGCAGGCATTAATCCTGAGGCAATTCCAGAAATCACTAAAATGAGAATTGCAGTAGTAGCCACATTAAATGAAACAAATGGTTCAACAAAAAAGCTAAAGTCCTCACCTCCTCCAGTTGACATTGACATCAGTGAACTTACTCCTTCCAGAACCAAAATACCAGCTATGAAACCAATGATTCCCGAAAGTGCAGTTAGTACAAAACTCTCACTTACAATTTGCATCACTATGGTATAAGGTTTGGCTCCTATGGCCCTTCTTACCCCTATTTCTCGGGTTCGTTCTCTTACAGTAACCATCATAATATTACTTATGCCTATTATACCTGATAGCAAAGCACCAATCCCCACAATCCATATCAAAAAGTCTACTCCTAAAAATAAATTGCTAAATAGCTTAAACTGTTTCTCGATATTAAAAGAGTGTAATGCTTTTGTATCTTCGGGCGCTATGTGGTTTGCCATTTTCAGAATCGTAGAGACTTGATCTTCAACCACAGAAGCTGCTATGCCTGGTTTTGCAGTACAAGCCAAGAAGTGTACTATTTCTCCTTGATTAAAGGTTAGCTGCATAGTGCGAAAAGGAATAAAAATACTCTCTTCAGGTCTTCCTCCAATAGATGCTTTAGATTTGGGGCTAATAACCCCTATCACTTGAAAATAAATTCCATTTAATCGAATAACCTGACCGATTGGGTCTTCCCCCACACTGAAAAGAGTTTCGTATACTGTTTCTCCTATAACACAGACCTTTCGGGTATCTTTATTATCCAGCTGATTAATTAAACGTCCTTGTAACAGATGCATCTGCTCAATTTGAAAGTGTTCACCATAAACTCCACGATAACCATACGATCCGGATTTCATTCCACGAACCACATTTTTATCTCCACCTCCACCAAACAGCATAGGAGAAATTAAATCTACTGTGTTACCACGTTCTCTAATCAAATCCACATCTTTATTTGTAATGTTCCACCACCTGCCTTTACGAAAACCTTTATAAGCCACACTGGTGCGTCCGGAGCTAAAGAAACAAGAATTTGAAGCAAATCCTTCAAAGTTTTGTAACATACCTCCTTGAAAAGCATTGCCCATACCTATCAGAATGATAAGCATAAATAATCCCCAAAACACACCAAAACCAGTCAAGAAACTTCTCAACTTATTTCGGGTAATGGTAGCCCATATTTCACTCCAGCTATCTAAATCAAACATCTCTTTCTTTATTATTCTGCTCTCATCGCTTCAATTGGACTTACTCGGGTTGCCTGTATAGCAGGAATTAATCCTGCTATTACGCCGCAAACAATTAAAAACAACGTTGCTAATACTACTGTTAATAAATCTACTGTTGGGTCTTTAAACATCGTTGTTCCATCCGAAGGCATATTATCTACTAAGGTAGCTACTCCTTCGGTTATGGCTACTCCAATTAATATCCCCACATAACCAGCCAATGTGGTAATCATAATAGACTCTAATATGATCAGTTTTAATATGGAAATAGGTTTGGCTCCCAAAGCTTTACGGATGCCTATTTCACGTGTACGTTCTTTTACTGTTATCAACATGATATTCCCAACACCTACTACTCCAGCCATTAAAGAGGCTATTCCAATAACAATAACCACGAGTGTTATGGCATAGAACATACCTTGCATTTGAAGGGAGTCTTTAGCGGTGTTCCACACATACAAGGCAGACAGGTCAGTAGGTTCAAAATATTGTATTTTACTAATAGATTTACGTAAGTCTTTAATAAATAAATCGTTTTTTTCTTCTGTGTTCAAGTTAAGAACCGTAAAATCTATCCGATGAAAGCCATAACCAAAACTGTATAACGTCTGAGCTGTTGTGAAGGGAATGTATGCCGGAGGATTACTAGAACCTTCTTCATCTTCGTAAACACCAACTATCTGATAAGTCAGATTATCTGCAATCACAAACTTTCCCATAGGGTTCTCTTCTGGAAAAAGCACTTTAGAAATATCATTATTGATTACAATGATTTTTCGTCGTTGTTCAATATCTATTTTATTGATAAAACGTCCTTTAGACATCTTAATATCAAAAATCTTAGAAGCGTCGGGCGAGACTCCATTCAGACGCCAAGAACCGTATTGATTACCATAAGATAGCGTAACCGTTTTTCCAACCTGAGCCGATATATATTCCACTTCAGGCACTTGATTAGCAATAAAATTGTAAACCTTATTATCGAATTTAATTCTGCGTACAGCAGGCATTCCTTTATAAGGCATGGATGTCCATCCGGGGAAAATAGTTACCGTGTTTTGAGCACGACCCGAAAAGTTGGATTGTACTCCATTTTTAAGACCATTTCCTGCTCCTAACAGAATAATGAGCATTAATATACCCCAAGCCACAGCAACACCCGTAAGGAAGGTCCGTGCTTTATTCTTCTTTATAGTAGATGCTATTTCTCTAAACCAATCAAAGTCGAACATTTGTCAATTGCTTCTTGAGGTGAATGTTGATGAACATCAATGGAACCTATGATACCATCTTTTATATGTATAACTCGATCGGTAATATCTGCAACAGATTGCTCGTGAGTAACAATAATCATTGTTATTTTGCTCTCCATATTGATTTCTCTCAATAGTCGCATCACTTCACGGGAAGTTTGGCTATCTAATGCTCCTGTGGGTTCATCAGCCAATATAACTTGAGGTTGAGAGATTAGAGCTCTAGCAATGGCCACACGTTGTTTTTGTCCGCCTGATAGTTCATTGGGCATGTGATGAGCGTGTGATTTCAACCCCATTTGATCCAACAACTTTAATGCTAACTCATTTCTTTTCTTTCTTTTTACCCCTTGGTAAAACAAAGGAAGAGCTACATTTTCCATTGCATTTTTAAATGAAATTAGGTTGAACGACTGAAATACAAACCCTATTTTTTTATTTCTAATGCTTGCGGCTTCATTCTCCGACTGCTTACCTATTAATATCCCATCCAAATAGTAAGAACCGGAGTCGTAGCTATCTAATAAGCCCAACACATTCAACAGTGTGGATTTTCCTGATCCAGATGCACCCATAATGGACACAAATTCTCCTTTTTCAATAGATAAGTTAATTCCTTTTAATACGTGCAAGGGTGATGCACCAAAGTAAGTCTTATTTAAATCTCTTATTTCAATCACTGTTGCGCTTATGTTTACAATTTTTCAGAAATATTGCATATATTCTAACAAATGTAGTTATTTATTATTGTTCAATTGACAAATAATAAAACAATATTCTGAAAAATAAAGTAGCTTTTTATTAAAGAAAGATAAACTTCTAATGAAAAATTCTTCATATTATTTATATTATTAGTCTAAAAAACATAAATACATGTCATAGCGAATAAATGATGTTAGATGCGTTATCTTCGTTACCCATTATTTACCTATAATGCAATCAACCCTAAAAACACAGAATAAAATGGTTTCTTTCGATTATAATATACTCTTGTACTATTGAAGCAAACGGGTTGGAAGGTTTAGATATTGAGTTAGTCCTTTAATCCTGTTTATTGAGGTTATTTGGAGCAGCTTTCTAAAACCACAAAGTTTGGAGTTAGAATAAACAAAAACCTCTATTTTCAAACCCTTTTTCCTCCCCTCCTCAGAATGACTATAAAGCTTGTTTTATCGGTCCTAGACCGAAGGCCTGTCGGTCTAGGACTGAAGGGTGCTCGGTCTAGGACCGAGAGGTCTTGGGTCTTAGACCCTATAAATTAAGATCCCTTATATTGACTTTTAACAATGTTTTATCTCAACTTAATCATAAATTAAAAAGGAATGACTTACTTTAAATTTGAAAAGGTAATCGTTCTCATTAATTATGACGAGGACAGAAAAACCTTATGATTAAAGTTTAAATAAAAAAACAATGATAAATAAAAAGAACAATTTGTTCTCCATCGTTTTATTCCTACTTGCGTTTCTCTGTATAACTCCCCTTGTTGGTCAAGTAAAGGATGCCAATGAACATATAGGTCATTTGATTAATCAGAATAATCTTTTTGAATTAAACCGTGAATACCCTAAATATCAACACTCCATAAAACCGGCTTTAAGTACTCTTACCGAAGTGTTACTCTACAATGCAAATAATCAAATAGATAAAACACTTGTTGCTGTAGAGAATCTGGTTAAAAATCATCAGGAACTAGGCTTTGACCCTGTTATGAATATGATACTTTTATGGGGGAAACTTTTAATTAAAAAAGGAGAATATAAAGAAGCCTATCAACTGTTACAGCATCAACTCAATGACCCTATTGTTCAACAACATGCATCCAAAGAGCTACTTTTTCATTTGGATAATGTCCGTATTCAAGCTGAAGCATTACAGCATTGCCCTAAAAGTAGTCTAAAAAGAGGCTTATCTAACAGTGTTGTGTCTTTAATTGATGGGAATAAAGTTCCAGCTAAAGTAAATGGCAATGACGCTTTATTTATACTGGATACCGGAGCTGATGGTCCTGCATTTGTATCTAAACAATTTGCAATAGAACATAAAATAAAGATTTTTCCTCAGGTAATTCATACCAGTGGCACGGTAAACACAGGTAAAACAAATATAGGTTTCATTGATAGTTTAGAGATTGGAAATGTGGTTTACAGAAATTTTTGGACTTTAGTGTCTCCCGATAATCGTATTTTTTATAATGACACCGTTATAGCAAAAATAGATGCTGTACTTGGAAGGCATTTTATGGATGACATAGGTGAGATTCATTTTCTTCCTACTGAAAAGAAAATTATATTTCCAGTTAATCCCGTTGTACCTCATGCAGAAAAGAACATTTTATTGGTAAATGGACAACCTTATATTGAAGTATTAATCAATCGAAAAAAATACCCCTTACACCTGGATACAGGTGGAGGTATTGCTTTATACTCAAATTATTTTAGGGAAAACAAAAGCTGGGTTATACAACACGGCAAGGAAGATTCCTTGGGTATAGGTGGTTTTGGGGGTTCTAAACGCTTCCCTATATATTCCATACCTTCCATGAAGCTCTCTATTGCAGGAGTTCCTACCCTTTTAGAAGAAGTGCCTGTTTTCATTACTGATGATTTTAATTTTTCTAAAAACAATTACGGCATGCTGGGTATGGATGTATTGAGTCGCTTTTATAAAGTGATATTCAACTTCAAAGATATGTACTTCAAAATTGAACGATTGTAGAATCAAAAACTTATCGAAATAAAAGTATATCTATCTGTTAAAAAGCTCCTTTTGAGTGATATGCTGATGTAATAAATTAACTTACCCTATGTTTTTTGTGTTGAATTCGTTTGTAAACAAAGAAAAACCATAAAGGTAGAATTACTCCTTTGCAAAAGGTAGATATAGCTATAGCCCACCATACTCCCATAATACTTCCCATAGATGTAGCCAAGTAGATAGCTAAAGGAATTCGTAACAGGTTAAAAGTCATACTTATAATAGCTGGCTCAATGGTTCGTCCTATACCATTAAACATGCCTTGTGATGTTAATTCCAACATTAAAAATAGTTGTACGGTTCCCATAACAAAAAGATACTGTGCTCCGGCATTCATTGCATCTTCATGTGGTACAATGATACCAAATAAATTTCTACCATAAAAAATGAAAGTCAGGCTAACTATAACCCCTAAAACTCCTAGAATTTTCAAGGTATATTTATAAGCTTGAACTGCACGTTCCATTTTATTTGCCGCAAAATTTTGTGCAACAAAAGCAGTCAAAGCTGTAGAAAAACCTTGTGAAGTATTCCATGTTATGGCTTCAATCTGTCCTCCTGTAGTTTGCGACATCATACCCAAATGCCCCCCATGAATGGATGCAATACGTGCTAAAGTGAGATTGATAATGGCATAAATGCTATTCATGATTGAAACCGGAGTACCTAAGAATAAAATTCGCTTCAAATAAGGTTTCTTTAAATGTGTAAGAAAAGGAAAATGACCAATAATACTTCCTTTGATTCGGATTTGATAATAAAACAAAAGGAAAACTGCAAACTGAGAAATCATCATTCCAACAGCAGCACCATGAAAACCCATATTAAAACCAAACATAAAAAGAGGATCTAGTGTCATGTTTAACGCTAACCCTATGGCATTATTCTTAAAAGGAATGGTACTTCGCCCGGAACCATTATAGATTCCCGTGAAATTATAAGATAGAAACTGCAAGGGCAAAATTAAAACTACCATACGCAAGAAAGAGACTGCCTCTGATGTAGTTTGTTCATCTAACTTAAAAAAAGAAAGTAAAGGATAAGCTGCAAAAAACAAAAATGATGCCCAAACTATGCCAATAACAACAGCTAGTGTGGTTGCATGTGATGCAAAAATTCTGGCTCGTCCCATTTTTCTGGCACCGATTGATTGTCCCACAGAAACTTCAACACCAATCATTGATAGATAAGCTATGGATGATGACAACCACAAAAGCATTCCAATTCCTCCAATAGCTGCCTCATAGCGTGCTGCATTTTCCCCTAAACGACCAATCCAAGCCATTGCCATTAGGGTATAAGCCATTTGCAAAAAGCTGGTTCCCATTAAAGGGAATGCTAGTTTTAATAATGTGGGTAATACTTTTCCTTGAGTTAAATTGGATATTTTTATTGACATATTTATTTTCTAAACAATGAATTAAAACAATTGGTTAAAGCATCAAAGCAGAAAGGAGACAACAATCCGAGGTCTTTTTTGTTTGATGAGTGTATATAAATTCTCTATTTTTACGCAAAATTAGAAATTAAGAAAGAATGAATGAAAAAATTAAAGGAGGAATAACCGTATTCTTAGGAGGATGTAGCTTTGGTGTTCTTTCAACGATTGTAAAGTTAGCTTATGAACAAGGGTTTACTGTAGGGCAAATTACCGGGACACAAACCCTTTTGGGTGTTGCAATACTTTGGTCCATTTACCTACTTCAAAAATCATTTAAACCTCAAAGTGTCAAAATAAAAAACATAGAGGGACAGAATAAACGCACTCCACTTTGGAAAGTTGCTGTTGCCGGCTCTTTTACAGGGTTAGTGGGTATTTTTTATTATAATTCTGTTCATTATGTCCCTGCTTCCATTGCCATTATCTTATTGATGCAATATCTTTGGATTAGTATCTTAATTGAATGGATATGGTTCAAAAAGCGTCCACATAAAATGCAGGTAATTGCTGCGGCTATTGTCTTTTTGGGTACTCTCCTAGCAGGGGGTGTTTTCAGTGATAAAGTAGATACACTAAGTTTAAAAGGTATAATATATGGTTTTTTAGCTGCTATCTCTTATTCCATATTCTTAATGACTAGTGGAAGGGTTGGTAATGAATTACCTGTATTTAAGAAAAGTGCTTTAATGATTACAGGCTCTATGATACTGACATGGATAATTTTCCCTCCTCTGTTTTTAATCGATGGAACTTTCTTTAATGGATTATATTTATGGGGGTTAGCTTTAGCTTTATTGGGAACAGTAACTCCTCCCCTTTTCTTTTCCTCGGGAATTCCTCGTGTAGGTGTATCGTTGGGTGCAATTCTAAGTGCTTCTGAATTACCTGTAGCAGTAACCTCTTCATATTTCATACTTAAAGAAGATGTTCAGGCGTTACAATGGTTAGGCGTTTTTCTTATTTTAGCAGCTATCGCTTTAACAAACTTAAAAGTGAAGAAAGCAAAAAACTAAGATTGTACATTAGGTATTAAATAAGAATAGATAAAGCAAAAGAGACTGTTCAAGGGTTTACCGAACAGTCTCTTTAAATTTATAAAAATGCATAAAGAGTGGAAAAAATAAAATCTTAATAACTTAAGCGAAGTCCGGCATTAATGTCGAAATTAAAAGGACGATCACTACGTATGGTTTCAAAGTCCGAACCATCTTTGAAGTAGTATGCAACCCCTGGCTCTATATAGAAACCCACGTGTTTTGAAAGGTTGATTTGTGCACCAACGCCACCTGAAACTGCAAATTGCATTCTGTTATTAGTAACCTTCTTACTACCTTGTTTACCATATACTGCACGTTCAACACTTCCTCCTACTGAGGCATAGAGTTGAAAAACTTTGTGCTTATAAAAATCGTAGTTCACATGTACAGGTATTCCTAAATAGTGAAATTTCTGAGATAATTCAGCATTTTCATTATCTCCTTGAACTTTAATGTCAGAAGACAATAAAGTATATGTTATACCGGTTGATAAGGATAATCTATCTGTGAAATATTTCCGAACAGAAACCCCGAAAGTAATGGGTTGGTTATGTTTATATTCCAATGCTTCATCGGACATACGATAAGCTTTACCTTTTATCATAACAAGCTTTTGATCCATAGTTGCAGCCATACCATTTTCCAAACTTCTCACTTCATCCTCACTCATTAGTATAGTGGAAAGAGGAGAAATGCCATTTACCGATGGCCCCGTATTATTAGCCATTAATCCGGCAGAACCAGCAGCTAAGCCCATTGACCAACTTTTATTTTGTTTGGCAGAACTACTTATAGGAATATGTAGTTTGTCTGAACTCGAACGTTGTCTGCTTTGTGTTTTAGTTGTTGATTCAGACCTCTTCTCTTTTTCAGTAAAGGGTTTGATATTGCTTTCAGAATAAAGTTCTACAACGTTTGAATTTGTTGAATCTACATCGTCTTTATCATTATCAACTACCGAAGTTTGTTCATCAAGTACCCCTTTTTCTTCTAGGACAATTTGAATTGTCTTAGGTTCTTCTGATAGAGAATTCAAAGAACCGGTTTTACTATCACTTGTTACAACCTTAGCTAAAACAGCAGTCTCTTCTACAAAAGGAATTAAATCAGTTGACTCTAAAGGCTCAGGAGCAGAAGGAAGAACATTAGGTGTCGACTCAGTGATTGCTTTTTGTGTAATATTTGTGATATCAGTTTCAGGTATCGTATTCACTAAAAACCAACTGCCTACCCCTAATAAAAGGGTTATAGAAGCAGCAACACCTATATATGCCCATCTCCTAAATGGTATGACTTTCTTTGGTGCAGATGCATTTAAGCTCTTATTTAAACGATCCCATCCTCCTACAGGAACTGCTTCCGAATGATCTTCAAGCTTATCTTTTAGAGCTTTAAGCCATAAATCTTTATCATCTATCTTCATATCTTCTCTCTATTATAATAAAAGCATCCTTACCTATTCTCTTCAAGCCAATGATTTATGCTGTCTGCTAATGAACATCTGGCTCTATACAACTGAGAGGCTGATGATTTCTCATTGATTCCCAGTAATTCTGCTATCTCTTTATGCGTTTTATTTTCTAATACAAAAAGGTTAAATACCGTTCTGTATCCATCAGGTAATTCTGATATAAATTTCAAAAGCACCTGATTGGGTATTTGTTCCATCTGTTCCGTCTCAACTTCTTTCTCCGGTAGTTCTTCAACTAACACCATTTGATCATTACGTTGCCTTTCTCTTAAATATTGTAATGCCGTATTAACCATAACTCTCGACATCCAAGCTCTTAAAGAACCGTTGCCTCGCCAAGTGAATTGATCTATAGCTGAAAATATTTTGATAAACCCATCGTGTAACAAATCTTCCGCTGTGGATCGATCCCCTACATAACGTATACAGATAGCTAATAGTCTCCCCGCATAAAGCTCATAAAGCTCCTTGCGAGCAGTATTATTTCCCTGCTTACATTTTTCTGACAGCTCAAATTCTTCCATTCTTGCTAATGCGCATTTACTTATTAAATACTGATTGATACGAAATACTGCATGCTATTAATACCTAATTAATGTTTTTTGTTTTTTTAACAAAATCCCAAGCAATACAAACGCTATACATGCGTTTTATGGTTAGAGGAATCAATATGAACAAAAATAGATTATTTTATAAAACTAAACTCATTTAAAGTATGAAAAATATTAAAATACTCTTTACAGCTTTCCTGATGCTAGCTCTAGCAATGGGTGTAACTTCCTGTTTAGATGATGATGAAAACAATTGGCAACCAATTGCTGCGACATTTAGAGTGGTGGATGATAGTGACAATGATTATTATTTTGAAATAGAAAATGAAGGTAAAATAGAGAAAATGTACCCTGGATACAGAAGTAATTCAAAAAGACCTGATTTACCCGATGGACAACGTGTCATTGTCTTTTTTGAATTATTAGAGGAGAAAGTATCCGGATATGAATACAATATAAAAATATATGGTATTAATGAGATACTAACCAAAAACATTATTCCAATTACTGAGGAAACTAACGATAGTATTGGAAACGATCCTATAGATATTGTAGGTTCTCGAATTAGTCTAGATAAAGAATTTATTCATATGAGTTTTCAGTATCATCATTATCGTAGTTCAACTGAGAAACACATGCTGAACTTAGTTATTAATGAGGATAGTCCTGAGGATGATTATATCAATCTTGAGTTTAGACATAACGCTTATGATGAGTTAGGACCTGATGTAGCTTCTGGTTTAGTTACTTTCCGTTTAGCTAAGGTTGCAGATCAATTAGAAACCAAGAAAGGCATCCGAATTACTTATAAGTCGATCAATAGTGGAACTAAGGTAAAAGAGCTTTCTTTAACAGAAAAATCTCCGATAAAACCTGAAACTAAAATGGGGGTAAATACCATTAAATAATTGAAAATGAAAGAAGTGATTTTACTTCTTTCATTCGTTTTTGTTAACTTAGATTAAGTTCGTGTTTGTAAAATGTAGAAAGCAGGTATCTATAAGTGATGCCTGCTTTCTACATTTTGTTTCGATGAAATAATATTGTGATTAATAAAATTGAGATTAATGCATTATCTTAAATAAGAGTTCTTTTAAGATGTCCCCATCAGACATAGATACATTATTTACACCTTTACTTTGTGCATCAGCATACCGAATATCACTAATTATATTCATTGTCTTAATTCCAGAGAAGCGTCTCATACCTTGCATATAGTTTTTAGCTTGCCATTCAAAACGCAAACCTAGCATCTCGGCAATCCCTTTCTCTGTTTTAGATGGAGCATAATAAGCCAACATTAAGTTTGAAAAGTAGTTAAAAAGAACAGTCAGCGTAACTTGTATCGGGTTATTCCTAGGATTGTCATTGAAGTATTTTATGATTTGATTTATTTTATACACATCCCCCGAAATTACAGCACTTTGTAATTCAAAATTATTATACTGTTTACTTATACCAATATTTTGTTCTACGACATCCGGAGTTATAAACTGATCTTTTCCTGCACATACAATTAATAGTTTATCCAGTTCACTAGCTAAACGAGTTAAATCAGGACCAATAAAGTCACCTAACATAGCAGATGCTTTCCCATCTATTCGTGTTCCACGTTGCTTTACGTAGTCTGATATAAATGTGGATAGATCTCTTTCTCTTACAGCAACTGAATCAAAGATAACTCCATGTTTACGTATTAAATTAACTACTTTCCTGCGACGATCCAGCACCCCATGTTTATGGCAAAAAACCAAAATGGTACTAGGTGCCGGGTTCTGTAAATAATACTCCAGGTTATCGATATCTTTTATGTTCTGAGCTTCTTTAACAATAATCACTTGGTATTTTGACATCATGGGATATCGTTTAGCTGCTGTTACTATGCTAGCCATACTCGCTTCCATACCGTAAAAGATAGTTAGATTAAATTCTTTTTCTTCTTCGGTCAGAATGTTTTTCTCAAAGAAATCTGAGAGTTCATCAATATAATAGCCCTCCTCTCCCATTAAATAGTAGATAGGACAATATTTCTTAATGCGTAATTGTGATAAAATATCAAAATAGGAAATGTGTTCTTTAGCCATAATTACCATTCGAACTTTAAATGACGTACTGTTTTTTTCTCGTCTATAATCATGCGTAAAGATGCAATGCCAATAGCTAAATGTTCAGAAACAAACTTGTTGGTTACTACAGAATCGCTTTTATCTGTTTTAACTCCTTCAGGAATCATGGGTTGGTCGGAAACAAGAAGTAAGGCACCAACTGAAATATGATTTGCAAAACCCACACTAAATAGCGTTGCTGTCTCCATATCAACAGCCATAGCACGTGTTGAACGCAAATAGTCTTTAAACCTTTCATCGTGTTCCCAAATTCTACGATTAGTAGAATAAACAGTCCCTGTCCAATAATCTTGTCCGTGATCTCTTATTGCTGATGAAACAGCACGCTGCAGCATAAAAGAGGGTAAAGAAGGCACTTCAGGAGGCATATAGTCATTAGAGGTTCCTTCACCACGAATAGCAGCTATAGGAAGAATTAAATCTCCTATTTTTGTTTTATCATCCTTTATGCCACCACATTTTCCCAAAAACAAACAAGCTTTGGTTTTAATAGCACTGAGTAAGTCCATTATTATGGCTGCATTTGGGCTTCCCATACCAAAATTAATGATAGTAATTCCATTGGCTGATGCGGAACACATGTTAGCTTCACGCCCCACAACTTCCACATTGAAATGTTCTGCAAAAAGATCAACGTAGTGATCAAAGTTGGTTAATAATATATATTCATCAAAATCCTCTAAACGTCGTTTTGTGTATCTAGGTAGCCAATTCTTAACTATATCTTCCTTTGTTTTCATAAAAAATGAATTATGTTTGTGAAGTATTCCATGTAAAGTAGAGCTATAGGCTCATTCACTATTTACAAAAATAACAAATGTTAGCATTAAACTTACCAGAATACCCAATAAAAGTAAAGGAAGAAGCAGGTAAAAAAGTTGTTTTCGATGAAATAAGGAGACAGTATGTTGCGTTAACACCTGAAGAATGGGTAAGGCAACATTTTGTGCATTTTTTAATAGAACACAAAGGGTACTCTAAATCACTCATGGGAAATGAAGTACTAGTTAAGTTGCATAATCAGAAGAAACGGTGCGACACTGTGGTTTACAATAACCGCCTGGAACCATTGATGATTATTGAATATAAAGCTCCAGAAGTGAAAATAACTCAAGCTGTATTTAATCAAATTTGCAGGTATAACATTGTGCTTCGAGTGAAATATTTAATTGTAAGTAATGGATTACAACACTATTGCTGTGAATTAAATTATGATACTCTAAATTATCAATTCATCAATGAAATTCCCTTCTTCTCTGAATTGAAAAAGTAAAATATTTAAAATAATTATGACAGAAAAAGAGAAAGCAGCTAAAGGATTACTTTACGATGCGAATTTTGATAAAGAGATTTTAGCCGAAAGAATGTATGCCAAAAACTTAACTTTTGAGTACAATCAAACCTCTCCTAATCAAGAAAAAGAACGTAAAGTAATACTTAATAAATTATTAGCTAAGTGTCCCAATAACATAATTATAGAGCCTCCATTTTACTGCGACTATGGATATAATATTGAGATTGGTGAGCAGTTCTTCTCCAATATGAATTTTGTAATTCTTGATGGAGCCAAAGTTACTATTGGTAAAAATGTTTTCATAGCTCCTAATGTAGCCATCTATACTGCCGGACACCCCATTTCTGTCCATCAGCGAATTACAGGATTGGAATATGCTTATCCTGTTACGATTGGAGATAATGTTTGGATAGGTGGAAATGTAGTTATACTTCCAGGGGTTACCATTGGCAAAAATTGCGTGATTGGAGGTGGTAGTGTAGTCACTAAAGATATTCCGGAAAACACCGTTGCAGTCGGTAATCCTTGTAAAGTTTTGAGAGTATTAACAGCAGACGAGATAAAAGAATAATTTTTGACTTTAAGAGGCTATAAATTGCTCTAATTTAGTAACTTTGTGGTTTATTTATTGCAATAAGAAAATAATGCATCAGCATAAATATGTGATTTTTCTTTCTGTTTTTTGGACATTCATGAGTTGTTCTCCAATAATACAAAAGAAAACAGAACTAGAGCAGATAGAAGATCTATTAGATTCTATAGAAGCTCAATCAATGGGGAAATTGGATTTCATTACTATCCAATTAAAAAAGGAACTTTTGTATGATAAATATACGTTAGATGATACGTATAGTTATCAATCACAGGAACGAAGTTTTCAATGGGATAAAATTGAGAATAGATTGACTTATACCGAATACATACAGAATAGAAAACGTAATTGGGGAGTATTACAAAACTACAGAAACCGAAATGGTGAAGCTGTTGTGGTTCCTAATTTTGTGAGAAATGCATACGGTAGGGTATCTGACACGCTAGGTGTTGAGCGTTATCAATCTGTACCTCTTTATTTCATTAATGATACAACTACTGCTATTCGTTACGGTAGAGATGGTTGGTTAGTTGAGGTTTTAGATACACTTTCTGACGATTTTGTTACCCTTAGAGGTGTTTCCTTTAATGATACATGGAAAACGCCTAAACGATACATAAAACTATTAGGAGATACGCTTGTTTTCAATCATGTAATAGTGATAGATGTTACCAATCAGAACATAGCGACACTTGATAAACAGTCTCCAACTTGGTCTATCCGAAGCATGAATCCTTCTACAACAGGTAGACACCGACCTCCTTATGCACAAGAAACACCCACAGGATTATTTCTGTTACAAGAGAAAAAACCAAAGATGTATTATTTAAAAGATGGAACAACTCAACCTGGAGGTTTTGCACCTTTTGCTAGTCGTTTTACCAATGGAGCCTATATACACGGTGTACCTGTTGCCCATCCTGGTCGTTCCATCATTGAGTATAGCTATTCGTTAGGAACTACACCTCGTTCACATATGTGTGTAAGAAATGTGTCTTCTCATGCACAGTTTATTTACGAATGGGGGCCATTAAATGAAACCCTTATTTATATCATCGATTAATTTTATGAAAAAAATCAAGTTTATAGCCTTATTCATCATCCTAACCATCACCTCTCTTCCACTATCTAAAGGTGAAGGCTACTCTTTATCTGAGGTTGAGCCATTTCCTGCCGAGAGTGAAGTGCTATATACTGAAATGGGACTTAAAAATGCTATTACATACGATGTATTTAGATTAGCTTATCAAGGATTTAAGAAAATAGATGAACGCAAGAAGGATATACTTTCCATTGTTGATTTTAGTATGCCTTCCACTCAAAAAAGGTTACTGGTGTTAGATATGAATGCACATCGTGTTCTTTTTAATAGCCATGTCGCACACGGTAGAAATAGTGGATCGAATTATGCTACTGCTTTCTCCAACAAAGTGGGTTCTTATCAAAGCTCACTAGGGTTTTATATCACAGAAAACACTTATCAAGGAGGTAATGGTTATTCTCTTATACTGGAAGGATTAGAGTGTGGTTTTAACGACAAAGCTAAAGAACGCGCAATTGTTATTCATGGGGCAGATTACTGTGAGTCTTCAGTTATATCCTCTAGTGGTCGATTAGGTCGCAGCTTAGGTTGCCCGGCACTCCCCCCTAAACTTTCACGTCCTGTAATTGATGCTATTAAAGGAGGGTCTGTACTTTTTATTTATGCTGATAATTCTAAATATTTGGCGCAAAGTTCTTATTTGAACGAATAGTGGATATATAACCTCTCCAACAAATTTCTGTTCTCCTATAATGACCATGGATAGATTTTAATTAAAAATTTCATTGGATTATGATATATAAATCATTAATGTTTTCTATCCAACAAAGAAAAGGAAGAGAACAGAATGATACTGAATAAAAGAGTTTAAAATCAAAAAGAGGATGAATCATATATAATGATGCATCCTCTTCTCTTTTTATAAATAAGAAGCCGCATTGAGGGTGTGATAAAACTCCGAATGACAAGATTTGAGTGCCCACCTCTCTTTGTAATCCACCTCGTTAGTAAACTAACTACCCCGAAGGGCTATGGCCCGCCATCGAAAAATGAAGCATGTCTCGGTATTTTAAAATTATTGATGAGTTTCCCGATCCTTACCAATGCGGCTAATACCTTTTTCAATGAACTCTCTATAACAAATATAACTACTTTCATTCAATAAACAAATAATTATAGCATATTATTTCATTTATTTTTATCAGACAAAACAGGTTTCACTTCAGCCTCCAATAACACTTTGAGTACTACTTCATTGTATTCATTATTTTTTTCTGTTGAAATAAGACAATGAAAAAACGGTTTAACTCAAAAGAGCCTCAAAGCATAACAAATCTCTTAACACACATTGAGAAACATTCAACTTAAACATCAATGAAAGAATAAAAATCAGATGCAACATCTACTTTTTATACACAAAATTTAAGTCTAATGAGGTTTCTTTAGACTTCACATCAAACTGATAGAACAGCCTAAAATTCTTTAATACCTCCGAATAGTATAAAACAACTGAAGGCAATATAAAACCACTATAGTGATTTGGTTTATCTAATAGCAGATCAAAATCCATATAGCCACTCAGTTGATAGTCTGATTTTAAGTGTAAGTTTTCAAATTCTTCAGTAAATACCTTTAAAGTATCAGAAGTTTCAATAAAACTGATATAGTTAACCAAACTATGCATTTGAGTTGAAATTAAAAGATTGTTTTGGTAAACAATAGCATAATCATAATCGATGCCACTGGTTATATCACCTGTGAATTGATTTAATATTTGATTGATAGGCAAAGAATAAATAGTATATGCTTCACCATGAATCCATTTTAATCTTCTAGGTGGCATTTGTTTATCGTCACGTTTTGCCTTAAAATAGAAATCTATCAGTTTTTGTTTAGCTGTTAAGGGTTCTTTCAAAGGAAAAATCATTAGTGTATGGCAAGAATCTGCTTGTATGGAGTCTTTAAATTGTATTCCCGTTAAATTATCCGTTATTTGTTGTGCTAAAAACTCCTGAAGAATCAACGTGTTTACTTTACTTTGACTAACATTCATTGAATCTGTGGCAACATCAGATTTAAAATAATAATCAAAAACAGCCTGAATGTTACTTACAGACCAATGTGACAAATAGCAGGTAGTTGATGGGATTTGTGGTATTTTTGATACAGAGGTTTTCTCTTGAAGTGCCAAAACATGATTTAAAGATTGTACTATAGAATCGGATGTTTCAGACACACCTTTACAGAAAACTCCCTGAGATTTCATCTGAAAATCAAATGCCACCCAATCACAAATGTTTCTTGCAAGAGTAAATTTCTTTCCATAAACAACACTATCTAGTTTTAAATAAAGATTAGATTTATGCTTAACTGTTTCTATGCAATTAGAATAAAATGAAGGATTTGTCAATATAGAGGTTTCGTCAAGGTATGTATCAATAACCTTCTCAATTAACTTTTTCTGAAAACTAACAGCAAAATACCTGGGTGTTAAATAAAAAGCTAAAAAATCACCGGAATCCAAAGTATAAATTCTTATTTCTTCCCCTCTATACATAAACAGCTTATAAGGAAAAGATTCTTCCACATTACGCTTTAAGTATTTTTGTAAAGCATTGTATCCTTTTCTGCTTAGCTTAGAGAAAAACACTTGATCTAAATGGGTGTACGGAGCGTGAAAGCTGATTAATACTTCGTTTGATTGATTTACTTTATTATCTAGTTTTGATGTAAAAGGTGTGAAATGTTGCAATGTCAAGTTGAGTAATTTTGAGTCAAAAACAGAATTACTCAACTTGTCTTTTATATTATTACTCAGTAGGTGAGCACAAACATCATCATATTCTTCGGTTACAAGAACAGCTTTGGTATCATTAGGAATTAATGTATAAATATTAAATTCTCTATCGTGCTCAGCATCAGAAATACCAAAGTAAAAAAAGCAGGCTAATAGTATAGCTAGAAGAAAAAAAGTAGCTAGAAGTATTTTCTTAAAGTTTGTTTTAGCTTTCATTATTTTTGATTAAAAAATAAAATGGATAGAAATTAGTAAATTAAAAGGACACAAACAAAACTTAGGCATTAAATCTCTAAGTCATCATACGCAAAGAACACGCCATTAGGTAGCTGCTTCTCCATTTCAGCATGAAGTCCTATGTTATGACTCATATGTATTAAGTAGGTCTCTTGTGCCTGAATGCGATGAGCAAAGCTTAATGCTTCATCTAAAGATTGATGTGTAGGGTGTTTCTGCACCCTTAGCGCATTAACTATTAACACATTTACGTTTTTCAATACATTATAAGTTTCATTTGGCACAGTAAGCATATCAGTTATATATGCTACATCATTTAATCTATAGCCTAGAATAGGAAGCTTTCCATGCATTACACGTATAGGTGTTATTTCAATGTCCCCAATAGAAAAAGAGTCATTTACTGCAATCTCACTCAAATGAATACGGGGAACACCCTCATACTTACTTTCAGCAAAACAATAAGGTATCCTATTGCGAATTCTATTAGATACCACATCCTCAGCATAAACTTCTACATCTCCAAAAACAGAATAAGATCGTAAGTCATCTAATCCGCCAACATGATCATAGTGTTCATGTGTTATTAAAACACCATCTAATTTTCGAAATGGGATTTTTAGCATCTGTTGTCTAAAATCAGGACCACAATCAATTAATATTGAAGTGCTATCTGTATAAAAAAGAGCAGATGTTCTTAAGCGCTGATCTCTAGTGTCTGATGATGAGCACACTGGACACTCACATCCAATTTGAGGGACACCGGTAGATGTACCTGTTCCCAAAAAACGTACGTTCATACTATAATTGTCCTATGTAATTAACCTCAGGATAAAGCATAACTGCAAAATTTTCTTTAACTGACTCTTGAATAGATCGAGCTAAATGATATACTTCAGAACCTGTTGCTCCCCCATAGTTGATTAACACCAATGCTTGTTTAGGATAAACTCCAACATTTCCTATCCGTTTTCCTTTCCATCCACATTGATCAATCATCCATGCTGCCGGAATTTTATATTGATTATTGGGTAATTTATAAAAAGGCACATTAGGGTATTTTGCTTGAAGATTCATAAAAAAGCCTTCATCTACTACAGGATTCATAAAGAAACTCCCTCCATTACCTATATCGGATGGATTGGGTAGTTTTTCTTCTCGTATTTTTATGATTACCTCTCTTACTTTTTGCAGTGTTACAGGGGCATCACAAAGTTCCTTGCGCACACTTCCATAATCTAAATGATATTGTTCTTTTTTACTTAAAATTAGGTTTACATAAGTAATAAAAGTACTCTTATTCTCTTGTTTCTTAAATCGACTCATGCGATAAGAATAATCGCACGCTGCAACAGGAACTATTTCTTTCTTTCCTTCACTAGTAACTGTTTCAACCGACTCAATGAAATCTTTTATTTCAACTCCGTAAGCTCCAATATTTTGTACTGCAGCTGCACCCACTTCACCGGGTATCAAAGAGAGGTTTTCTGTGCCATACCATTTTTCTTCTACACAATATGCCACAAATTCATCCCAGTTCTCACCAGCACCAACCTTAACCCATACTGCATCTACTGATTCCTTGGTTACTTCTACTCCACGTATTGCTGAGTGTAAAATAAGTCCATCATAATCTGTCAAAAAAAGAAGGTTGCTACCTTCTCCTATATGTAAAAACGGGGTTTTAAGTCTTCCTTCTGAGATGAACTGAATTAATTCACCTTCACTATTATATTCTATAAAATGTTTCGCTTTAACATCAATACCAAACGTATTGTGTTTCAACAAAGAATAATTTTCTTTTTCTATCATTCTTCACTTTTTTATTTTTTAGATACTTGTATCTTCAAATTTAAATAATTTCCATTTGCCTTTTTCTTTTACAAAAGAGAGTGCATTAAAAAAGCCATTCCCTATTCCTCTAAACACTATAATTTTCTGAGAGGAGAGATCTTGACTATTTTGTCCATAATTAATATTAAATAGTTTATCCTTGGGCATGGGTGGCTGAAAAGCAAACCATTGACCTGTTTCTAATTGTGTTTCTAAAATAGAGAAATCATCATCCGGATCTATTGTAGTAAATAATAATGGTGTTTTTATGCGTTCAGCTTGAAAAACGCTATCTCTGGAAAACTGAGTATAGAAATCAAAGAAGTCTTCCTCTTTGCTCTTCTCCATTTCTCTTAAATTAATTGCTTCTAAAAACCACAATTCATTAATTCTCTCAAAGTAATATTTCTTTACCTTCTGTTCATTTAATAAATACCACTCTAACTGTACAGATTTAGAAGAGAGACTGTCAATACTATCCATTGCTTCTTCTGTATCAAACAATAAAGTGTAATAGTAGTTGTTTATAAATAAGCTGTCGTGTACCCACTCTTCTTCTTTAATGCGAACCACACCATCACCATCATAATAGGGTAAAGGGAAAATGATTCTTTTAAGTTGCATTTCAGAATTTGAGGCAAAAGAATAGATAAAATCATCGAAGGTTCCGTCCGATTCCTCTACAACAGTATCTCCGATGAGGAATTGATACAATTCTTTTTCTTTCTCTTTTTCTTTATTTATTGCATTTGTATCTTCTACAACAACAGCAAAATCTGATCGGGTTGAAGAAGAAGATTCACTTTTTCTTCCACAACTCACCATAAAAAGGGTCAAATATAAAATTATAGGTAAAGACTTTCTCATTTGTACACCAAGATAAGAATTAATTGCTGACTCTTAAATTCTTTCAGAGCAAAACAAGTTTTTTTCTACTTTTTACCCTTACCAGCATTCTTTTTTACTGATATATTTTAACACTAATATTCATAAACATAAATCTTTTAGGCTTATGAAATGATTGACAACAAAGTTAAATACTTTTTTGCATCTTAATGCAAGATAGCTGTTGTTTATTCAAAGAAAAAGAGTGTTATTTGTTAGTAAATACAACTGATATGATTACATTTTCAAATGCAAAAATAAATATAGGGTTAAATATAATAGGTAAACGACTGGATGGGTATCACAATTTAGAAACTGTGTTCTACCCTATTCCTATTGAAGACCCTCTGGAGATACATATTAATGACAAGTCCGATTCAACAATTAGTCTTTTTACTTTTGGGAAAAAAATAGATGGAGATATCTCCTCTAATTTAGTGGTAAAGGCATATGAATTACTTAAAAAAGATTTTGAATTACCTTCGGTTAATGTCTATTTATATAAAAATATCCCTTCGGGAGCCGGATTAGGAGGTGGTTCATCCAATGCTTCTTTTGCCATTAAATTATTAAATAAAAAGTTTAATTTGAATCTTTCCAATCAACAAATGGAGGATTATGCAAAACAATTAGGAGCCGATTGTCCATTCTTTATCCAAAATAAACCGGTCTTTGCCGAAGGTATTGGCGAGCTTTTTACTCCTATACCTTTAGATTTAAGAGGGTATAAGCTTGTTCTTATTAAACCTCAGCTATTTGTTTCAACCCAAGAGGCTTTTCAGGGAATTCAACCTCATCAAGCAGAAAACTTACTTTTAGATTGTATAAAACTACCCATACATAAGTGGAAAGATTATATATTCAATGATTTTGAACGTCCGTTATTCAAATCCCACCCTGAACTAAAAGAGATAAAAACTTTTTTATATGATTCGGGAGCTATTTATGCCTCAGTGAGTGGTTCCGGACCATCTATTTATGGAATATTCAAAGCACAAGACTCTCTTCCTGATCTATCTGCCTTTGAAGAGTTTTACATCTGTGACTTATAACAGCTATAAATGAAAACGGTACCTCGATTTTGCATCGAAGCACCGTTTAACACAAACACAAAATAAAACACGACAAAACTACTATGTAGTTAAAGTTAGAACAGAATGATAGATTTATGTTCTACTTATTTGCTTTAACTACAACTACTAAACGTTAGTCTTTTCTATTTTGTTCAATAAAACTTATTTTTTAACTATTCTTTTATTGTATTCCTCTTTCTCTCAATTTAAGCTGCCAATTCCATGCAGAAAGTAGTGTGTCTTCTATTGAAGTTTCTGCTTTCCAACCTAATTCTGTGTTGGCAAACTCAGGATCTGCCCATACTTGTTCTATGTCCCCGGCTCTACGTTCAGTGATTTCATAATTCAACTTAACCCCTGTTGCTTTTTCAAAGGCAGCAATCAGTTCTAAAACAGATAGCCCATTCCCTGTGCCTATATTAAACACCTCAACTTCTTTCTTCTGCTTATCATTTAATATTCTGTCAATAGCTACAACATGTGCTTGAGCTAAATCCACAACATTAATAAAGTCTCTTATACACGATCCGTCAGGAGTATTATAATCGTCACCGAATACACTGAGTTTCTCACGAAGACCTATTGCTGTTTGAGTTATATAAGGAATTAGGTTTTGAGGTACTCCTAAAGGTAATTCTCCAATTAAAGCAGATGGATGAGCACCAATAGGGTTAAAATAACGAAGTAAGATAGATTTAATAGGTGCTCCTGACTTCACTGTATCTTGAATAATTTCCTCATTAATCTGTTTTGTGTTTCCATAAGGAGACTCTGCCACTTTAATAGGTGCTTTTTCTGTTACAGGTAACACATCGGGTTGCCCATACACTGTACAAGAAGATGAGAAAACAATTCCTTCCACATTATATTTAGGCATTAATTCTAATAAATTAATTAATGACACTAAGTTGTTTCTATAATATAATAAGGGTTTTTGAACAGACTCTCCTACTGCTTTGCTTGCTGCAAAATGAATGATGGCTTTAATATCATTGTGTTTTTGAAAAAGAGCTTCTAAACCATCGTAGTCAAGGCAATCTAATTTTTCAAAAATAGGACGAATGCCTGATACTTTCTCTATGTTATCTACTACATCAGCTCCGGAATTAGATAGATTATCTATAATAACCACCTCATATCCATTGTTTTGAAGTTCAACAACAGTATGAGAGCCAATGTAACCTGTTCCACCTGTTACTAAAATTTTTTGTTTCATAATTTCTTGCATTGAATGTATTTCTTGCAAACAAATGTAGTCAAAAATATTAAACTTAAATACTTCAAATAGCTCAAAAAGGGTAACGAATCAGTCAGATTACATTTTAGAGAAAGTAAAGAGACTAACTTCAATATGAAATTAGCCTCTTTCTGCAAAACAACCTGATTTTTTGAACACAAATAATAATAGTAAGTTGAGATTTTTTTTAGAAAAGATATCAGACCCTTTGATCGGTCCTAGACCGAAGGCCTGTCGGTCTAGGACTGAAGGGTGCTCGGTCTAGGACCGAGCAACGTAGGGTCTAAGACCTAAACTGTGTAATTGATAAATGTATAAGAATCAGGCTCTTGTCATTCTTCTGTTTTTCCTGTGGTTTTTACTTTATAGAACCTCTAATTTTCATTTTCAACCTTTGAAAATTCCGAGAATTCACAGCCGAACTTATCTACCATGTAATTATCTAATTCATCGGCTTTTTCTGACAATTTAATGATGTGTTGCTGAATCTCTTCACCTAAGTCGTTTGTAATGTCTGCTAAATGAATGCGATAGGCAATATAAACCTCTCTACCATCTACCCCAAGCTTATAAGGAGAGAACTCGTTGCTAAGTACAAAACGTAATACGGCTTCAATGTTTTTCTTAGGTAAAAGTACTATGGGAGAAACAGCAAATAAATAATCATGCTGATAAACAAAAAGACGTATCTCTGAACTACCTTTATGAAAACGCCAAACCTCGTTACCGGCTCGTGCTGAAATGGGATTAATACCCATTTTCTCCAATGCTTCTTCACAAAAATATGAGATAGGAGAAATTTCTCGTTCTTCAAATATTTCCTCAATTAGTTTTTCTCCACATGAAGGACAATATTCAGTTGGCTCACTTATAAATTCTTCACAGCTACCACATTGAACATTATACGCTGCACGATCAATATCAGCAATATTTTCCAATAATTGTTTTAAGGTATCTACTTGAATACCAAACCCCATATTGTCAGCATCAGTAAATTTACTCACTGTAATAGCAATTAATTCCCCTGCTTTATTAAAAATAGGACCTCCTGAATTACCGGGATTAACCGCAGCATCAGTTTGTACATAAAAACGACCATCAATCAGTTGTTTAGGAGCTGAAACAGATCCTTCGGTCATTGTAAAAGGCATACCAAAAGGATATCCTGCTACATACACCTTATGGCCAATATTTAAGTTTGCACTATCTGATAAAAAAAGAGAAGGTAAATGAGAAAAATCACCGTCAGCCACAATCAAAGCCAAATCGGTTTCAGGATTAACCAATATTACTTTACCTAAATAAACATTGCGATCCTTATCGTGAATAGCTACATTGTGAAACCCTTCAACTACATGATAGTTTGTAACAAACAAATCATAATCTTTCAAATAAAAGCAAGTACCAGAACCTGCTGCATGGGTAACTTTGTATACTAAAGAATATATAGATTCATTCATAGTTCTATGTTTTTAATTATTGAATAATAGATTTTAAAATCCCTGTTGCATTTGTGCTACCAGGCGCATATATTCTTCCATATCTCCTTTAGCTAATGCTTCCATCATTTGCTTTTGCAACGCCTCTATTTCTGCCTGTATTTCTCCTGTTCCTTCTTGGACTGCAGTCATTGCTTCTTCTACAGCTTGGGTGTAATCATCCAAAAAACCAAAGTCATCAGAGTCTTCATCCAGGTTGTCATCCATAATCCGATTCATCATTTTATATAATATCTCGGCAGCTTCATCCCACGTTTTTCCTGATGCTTCTTTCAATGTGGCAGATACAAATTGGTTAATTGTTTCCATTACATCTGTATAGTAATACATTTCATAAAACTTATACAGAATTCTTAAGGCAGCTCCTTCTGTATTTCCCGATTGTATGGCTTGAGTTACATTTTCATAGGTATCTTCAAAGTTCGACTGAATATTACCCAATGATGAAGACATTTTTGTGGAAATTAGAGTATCTACAAAATATAAATCTTTGGCTAACTCTTCTTTAGGCATTGCAGCTAATTGTTCCAACACCTTAGCTCCTTTAGATACCACTTCCTGAGTAGTTAAATCTCTATTCATATCCGAAATAGCTTTATCTATCTCATTCAAAAGAGCTCCCTGAGGTGAAGCAAAGTACATTATTTGATAAAAAGCTACATCCAGAATGTTCCAAGAATAGCCATAAGCTCTCTCTTGATTATATTCAGCAATGGCTTCGATTGTATACTTGCATATTTCTTGAATAGAGTTATATACATTATCAATTACTTCTTGCGAATAGGGTTTAATGATAGGTTGATAGATACGCTGTGCATTAAATTCTGATTCAAACTCATCATCGTACTTATCACCTATTTCGCAAAATTCTCTCAATACATCATAAAGCTTATGAGGGTGTGTTTGTGAAATATGACAGTCGTATTTCATTCTCAAAATGTCATCATTGAGCTGAAAATTCACTAATGTAGTTTCGTTTATATTTAAACCGGCCACCTGTCTTAACATAGGAAGACCACCCTTTTCCGGTAGTTTCATAAAGTCGGCATTCATTATTAATCGATTGTCTTTTAATAGTAAATCGATTATAATTGAACCGTGAGGAATATGAAACTCTGTTCCCTCTTCATTACCATATTCTTTTCTGGCATTTGGGTTTAAGCTATCCAAGAAAGTATGAAAAGCATTCAAATACTGCTCTTCCTGATACAAATCGATGGCCGATTTGAAGATCTCAAAATTAAATAAGCTCTCGGTTGTTCCTAAAACCGGCTCATAATAATTAATTGCATTTTTCATTTACTATTCGTTTATAAGATTATACATATTGTAATTTTCTAATGAGATAATAGGTAGTAAGAAGTATTTATTCTTTTGCTCAAGAGATTAAATACTTTTTATGATTTTATAAAACTCTGTATATTCCGGATCAGTAACTACTTTGATCACACTCGCTCCCCTAAAATCGGATGAAGAATAATATTGCATCAATTGTAAATAGAAAGTCTTGCCAACTTCATCTTCATGAATATAAAGTTGTAATGGACGGTTATCAGCAGAAGCTT
Organism: uncultured Bacteroides sp.; assembly: GCA_964528875.1. Lineage (GTDB taxonomy): Bacteria > Bacteroidota > Bacteroidia > Bacteroidales > Bacteroidaceae > Bacteroides_E. The sequence goes on from CAZGUI010000004.1 coordinate 36,630, forward strand.
CATAAGATAACCCCTCCCAGTCTTTTTTATCAAACAACTCTTTAACTCTTCTGGCATCTTCTCCATTAAGATCACCTCCTTGTTCAGGATAGGCAAACTTTTTAACGGGTAATTGTTTTATTTCTCCGTTGCTTTTTTTATTATACCAACTACTACCTTCGGTATAAAATGAAAAGCCACAATATAAAAGTCCAATTATGGCTATCATTCGAATTAATAAATTACCAATGGGAATGAGTGAGGGATAGATAATGAGTAGCACACAAAGAGCTATCAATATCATATACATAATCCTTTTGGATTGATTTTTTCTTTTCTCAAAGTCTGAATTATTTTCGTAAAATTCATACAAATTATTGGGGTACTGTGAATTCATGTTATGTTCAAATTTATTATAACTACTATTTTATGATATATACTACCAACTTAGTTTAACCCAAGGACTGTTCGGATTATTAAGCAAGTTGTGAGCAATTGAAGCAATCTCTTCCACTCCACTCCAAGCAGCTCTACCAATGACATAACTTTTCGCAAAATCATTCCATGAAGTAAAGTGTTTTTGAGCTTTATCATATGCTTCATTAATAAACTCCCAGGCCTCTTCTTCTGTGAGATATTTGGCATCGTAACAAATGCGAGCCAGATAGCTTAATCGACCATAATCCCATCCCAAGACACCATAGAACTGAATATCTTCTTTAGAGCTTATAACATCCTCATTGATTAACTCTTCATAAGAATTTTGTAAGTTACTAACTTGAGCTAGAGCTTTCTCTATATCTTCTTTATAAGTTTCTTTTTCTTTCTCTGTAAGATTCCCATGAGGGTTTAATCCCGATAAAATAATTTTCTTTTGTTCATTTATACTAGCGTGTGAAAAAGCTTTATATACAGAAGGAAAATAATAATTGAACCCTTTATCTTTCAAATAGTTCAAAGTATCTAGAGCAGTCTCTTTATTATAAATGTTCCACCAGTCTTGGGCAGTCATACGAATTATTTCATCATCCAAACCTGTGGTTAAGGAGTTTATATAAGCTTCTTGCATTTCACTGTAAATGGCACCTATAGATATTTTCTTATACTCTTCACTGCTTAGTGTAGAAGAGGGATTGAATGTAAGTGGTACAAAGTCATCATCTACATCCTTTGGATTATTTTGATTCTTTATAAAAGGAATCAGCTTAAAAAAGATGAAATAAACAGCAAGGACTGAGAGTAATAATAGTAAAAAAGAGTTTTCTGATATAAATTCCATAAGTTTCAATGTATTAGAACTATTAGTTTTTATTTATAAATTCAAATCGTTGAGTGTTTCTCTAACTGTTGTAAAATTATCGTACAGATCAGTTAACACCTCATTGCTTGAGGAGGATACCTTTCCTAAGGTCAAAAAACCTTCGGGCATTGAAACAGCAAAATAGAACTGATTGCCGTTAAATGAGAGCATTATATCTCTGTTGTATTTCTTTTTTAACTCTGTTATTCTACTCATCATTGCTGGAGTTAGAACATAACGTGCAGTAATTTCATCACTGGCATATACTGCGAAATAACGTTCGAACTCTATATCTTCTAACTGAACCAACTTATTGTTATTTACATTCTTAAGAGATTGAATGTTTTTTGCTAAATAATCAAGATGTTTTTCTAAGTGGTCCGGTAAAATAACTACCGAACCTTTTATTTCCTTTTCTAATTTAGCCGAAGCAAACATTCCTCTAAAACTGCCGGTAATATTTTCTATTCGTGATGAAAATACGCCTTTGAATGTGGTCTTAAAAATTAGAAAAACACTACCTAAAGTAGTGTTCGATAACCAATGTTCACTTTTTGATCCACTAATAAGTACATCTTGAAACATTATGTTGCGCTTTCCACTATCAAAAATAATTTTCCCAAACGACTGACCACAAGTATAATCCCGATGTGCACCACCGAAAAAATGACTTTTCATTATCTCCGACACTGAAAGGATTGAAGGGGTCAAACTCAATCGTGCATCGGGAAATAGTTGATGAATAATTTTTTGGATAGCACTCTGTTCTGCTGCTGAAAATTTCTGCTGAAAGTAACTTAAACCATAACCTCCAAGAGTTATTAATACAAACAAAGGGAGCAGAACAAGTATGGTTTTATATCTTTCCCAAAAAGATGGATTCGGGTCTAATGTATGTAAGAAAGAGGTATCACCACCGGAAAATATAAATGCCTGCATTCCAATAAAGACAATAAAATAAAGCATTGCTCCACCATAACATAAAAAACGAGATATCTGAATTATTTCTCTATGTCTCTCAGCCTTTTTTAATACTTGAGATAACTCTTTCTGTAACTGCCCTATCTTTACATTCATAAGTATCTTTTATTATTCAAATAAGGCTTTAACATCAACATTAGCTTTCTCAACTTCAGGAATCGTTATTAAGTCATACAGCTGATAGCTCTTTAATGAAGCCACTAAAGAAGAAGGAAACATCTGAACATAATTATTAAAGTCCACCGCTGCAGCATTAAATGTGCGTCGAGCAGCTTGTAGTTGATATTCCATCTCTTCAATACTTTTTTCAAGATGAATAAACTGTTTATCAGCCTTTAGTTCAGGATAGTTTTCTACTGCTACTTTGATATCAGCAAGCTTACCGGAAAGTTCTGTTCCTATTTTTATTTGCTCTTGTTCATCTTTTGATTCCTGTATTAATGCTCGTAACTCAGTAATTCTAGTTAACGTAGTATTTTCATATCCCATATAATTTTGCACTGCAGCAACTAAATTGGGTATCATATCATTCCGTTGTTTAAGCATTACAGAGATACTACTTTCTGTTTGTTTTACTTTATTGTTCTTAGCTATAAACTTATTGTAAGTAACTACAAACCAGAGTATCAAAATGATCAATAAAAGCAAAAAGGTTAAAGGATAAAACATATTCTTATTGTTAGCATATTCTATATATTCTTAGTTACTGAGGATCTAAATTGCCATCCAAATCTGCTTTGAATGTATACTCATCATAATAGTTATGACTGCTGTCCGATCCGGTATGTCTTTCTATTGTAAAGCGATGTTCTATTTTCTCCGGATTATTATGAAAGATGATACTATATGTTCCTATGCCATCAGCAGATAAACTATCGGCAGCTAACATAGCAATTGCAGAATTTACGTTAGCTGCAATTTTCTCACAACCTAATTTCGTTACATTTTTTATCCCCTTATAAGGTCTATGATTCACTGAGGTATAGTAAAAAGCTGTTGTATCCTCAAAAGCTTTATTCTCCTTTAAGTCTATAGTAATCAGACTTCTTTTTTTAGTGTTTTCAGAGTTAACAAAGAGAATCTCAGCCAAGCCTCTAGAGAATGAATAGGTAGAAACATCGCTATCAGCTTTTCTGAAAAATATTTCAAGAATTTCCATTTCAGGAGTAACATTTTTCTTGATAAGTTCTTCCAAATCCTGAATATCTTTTTCTTTTGTGAAATTTCGTCCATCATTAAACACACTAACAATGTCTTTACATCCTATTTGAACAAGAATTAAACCCAATAAAAGGATACCAGTCTTTAACCTGGAGTTTCTTTTTAGTATATTTTCTTTTATATTCATTTCAATTTATTTAGCGAATTTATCCATGAAAAAATCATAAAATGGTTGAAACTCTTGAGACTGTGAAACTCCTATAGTATAACCTCCATTAGTTGAACCTGTTGGATCAATAAAAAACTCTAAGGGTTGTTCACCAAAAGCAGGGTGATCGATAGTGAATCTTTTACTTTTATCACTCAAAAATGCAGAGTTACATTCACTCCTCTTACAAATAATAGGAGGCTCAAACGATGAAAGAGTATTGTCTGTTGAAATAATTACAATTTCCGGATCATCACCATCTTTATAGCCCAAAATATAGTTGTAGTAAGTGGTTACATCTTTAAATAGTTTCTTCTCATAAACAATATTTATCACTGATAATGTTACATAACTTTCTCCATTCTCTAAAAGAGAATTAAATTTGTTGCGAATCTCTTGTTTTTTACTTTCTGATTTCGCTCCTCCCTCTAACCCTAATAATCGACTTAAAAATCCCATAATACGTTGTTTTATTTATTAAATAATTAATATCTGACACGTAAAAATGAATCACATAAAATAAAAAATGACGCTACAAATCACGAAGAGAATGCCAGCTAATAAAATGGCTATATTGCGTGCTTTCGAATTATTTTCAGAATAAATCCATTTCCATTTTAAGAAAAACCCTAAAATAATAACTACGCCAACAAGCATTAGTACTGCGCATCTCTCAAGTGTTCCTAAGTTTTCCATAGTGTATTTATTGTTTACTTGCCTGAATTTTCATGCAAATTACTTGATTGTCAAATCAAAAGTCTTGATGTAAATCAAGAAATCATTTAATTCTATATAAATCACTAATTATCTAGTACAAAAGAGAGCTTCAGAAAGGAAATGGGGCTAATATGTTTACAGAATATTGTCTGATTGTTCTATTATAACTTGAAGGGTGATGTTTACAAGCTCCCTTCTCTGTCTTTTTTAATGCTTGATTCAGATCTTCTATTCTCTAATCTGGATCAAGAGATTCGGACACGTCTATGCTTTTTTCTAATTTTCGGAGAAACATTAAATGTGGAATTTTCCATTATGGATTCAAACCTTTGCTTGGGATAATACAAAGCAGAATCCATCTGATTTAATGGATAGTAATTACTGACAATATCATTCAGTGCATCAATCGCAATTATAGTGTCGGTAACATAAGTCAAAGATTGAAGAGCCCCCTCTAATATTTTATTATTCTCATTGTTTGCAGAATAAATCAGAAGCTAATTGGAGTTAAAGTTCAAAGTCTAATAAAACCTTTTATAGATGAGATTTCTTAATCTTTAATCATTGGTAAAAGTTATTTTTCTTCTAATTCTACTTAATGTTTCAGGTGTTACATTAATAAAAGAAGCTATGTCTTTTAATGTGGCTACATTTAAAATGTCCGGATGCTTTTTAATTAATTTCTGATAGCGTTGCTCAGCTGTATCACAATACATGGACAATAAGCGATTATAAATATCAATTAAAAATGTTCGGGAAATTTCTTTAATGAGTGTGTTTTCTATCTCTTGAATGTCAGTATATGACACAGAATATATGACACTATCCACTATGGTCTGGGCATCGGTAATTGCTAATGAATCAAAGAAATTATCAGAATAATTTTCAAGAAAAGAGGGAAGATCAGCAATAAAATCATCACCAAAACTAAACCCCACCGTTTTCATTTCTCCTTTGGATGTATAGTTGATGTATTTAACGCCTCCTGTTTCTATATATCCAAAGATATTCTTAGAACTTCCTTTCCTGATGATATATTCTCCTTTCTTGAATCTTTTTTTTGTTCCTTTATCAATACAAAGTTGTTTAAGCAGATTTATATTTGCTATCTCCAGGTATTTATTAAATTTTAGTTCTTGTTGTTCCATATAGCACTTTACATTGAAATTTAGCTTCTTGTATATAACAATTTACAACATTAAAAAATATATACAAAATAAGGAATAATAATTATAATAATCGGTAAAATAAAAAAAACTTTTATTCTCCTGTATATTTTATTGAACCCTATAAAAAAAGGTAGAACTGAAAAAGTCCTACCTTCTATATAAAGCTATAAAATAATTAATTATACGATTCCTGAGAATCCCATAAATGCCATAGCCAATAAACCTGCAGTAATTAATGCAATAGGAGTTCCTTGCATCCCTTTAGGTATATTCGATAATCCCATTTGTTCACGGATACCGGCAAATAAGATTAGAGCTAGTGCAAACCCTAAAGCAGTAGAGAAAGCATACACTACTCCTGTTAACAGGTTATAGTCTTTTTGTATTACTAAAATAGCAACACCAAGAATACAACAGTTAGTAGTAATTAAAGGTAAGAAAACACCTAATGCTTGATACAATGCAGGAGATACTTTTTTCAAAATGATTTCAACCATTTGAACTAATCCGGCAATAACCAGAATAAAAGCAATGGTTTGTAGATAGCCTAATCCAAAAGCATCCAATACAAACTTTTGTAGTAAAAAGGTTACTATTGTTGCTAATGTTAATACAAAGGCAACAGCAGCTCCCATACCTACCGCTGTTTCAACTTTCTTAGAAACTCCCAGAAATGGACAAATACCTAAAAATTGTGACAACACTATGTTGTTCACAAAAATAGCTGATATAAATATTAATATATATTCCATAATTCTTTAGATTAAGCTTTTTTGAAGCGGTTAATAATAGCGATTAAATAACCTAAAGCTATAAACGCTCCCGGAGCCAAAACAAATAGTAACATTCCATATTGCTCAGAGTAGATAGTTATATCGAATACCTTGCCTGTACCTAAAAGTTCTCTTACAGCACCTAACATAGTTAAAGCAAGGGTAAAGCCTAACCCCATACCTAATCCATCGAATAGAGAAGATAAGGGAGAATTCTTAGCTGCAAAAGATTCTGCACGTCCTAGAACAATACAGTTAACTACAATTAGGGGAATAAACAATCCTAATGTAGCAAATAAATCCGGAACATAGGCTTGCATAACCATTTGTAATAACGTTACAAATGATGCAATAATTACAATATAGGAAGGAATACGAACCATATCGGGTATTAAGTTCTTTACCAATGAGATAACCACATTAGAACATACCAAGACAAACAGTGTTGCCAATCCCATACCTAATCCGTTAATTGCCGAAGATGTTGTACCCAAGGTAGGACACATTCCCAAGAGGAGTACAAAGATGGGATTCTCTTTAATAATCCCGTTCATCAATACTTTAAAATTATTCATAATATGACTCCTTTTAATTTGTTTCTGTTGTTTCATCGGTTACTAAATTGGTAGCACCTGATGTTTGATCTACTTCACCCTCTAAATAGGCTTTATATGCAGCATTTACAGCATTTAAAAATGCTCGTGTAGTGATAGTAGATGCAGTAATTGAATTTACCTCACCTCCATCTTTATCTACAGATAAGGATTTTTCTCCCGGGTTTTTCCCTATAATATCACCCGGTTCTCCTTTTTTAAACCAGATATCAGCCTTTGAGCCTAAACCCGGAGTTTCAGTATGAGCTAAAAGAGAGTAATTGTAAATATTTCCATTCTCATCGAATCCTACTAGAATTTTCATCTCTCCTCCAAAACCTAATGAAGCCGCTTGTACAGCAGTACCAACCCACTTTTCTCCTTTTTTAGCTGGGTACACAATAAAATCCACTACTTGAGTTTCTCCTTGCGATTTAAAGATGGTATCACTATCCTCAACCGGATTATTATCAAATTCAGGAACTACACTCATTAGAGCCTCATTTAATATTTTCATATTTGCTTGTGCAATAGGCTCTTTAGTTACCTCATTAAAATAAGCTAAAATGGCTACTGCAAGTGCTGTTACTCCTGTTAAAACTAACAGCATATTGATTAATGATGATTCTAATTTTTTCATTTTTTCTTAGCTACCTCCCCAAAGCGTTTAGGTTTAAAATAGGTATTAATTAGTGGCGTAAATGCATTCATTATGAGAATTGCAAAAGACATTCCTTCCGGATATGCTCCAAACTGACGAATAACAATAGTTAAAAATCCGATAGAAACACCATAAATTATCATTCCTTTAGGTGTCATGGGTGATGTTACATAGTCAGTCGCCATAAATATAGCTCCTAATAAAAGTCCTCCTGTTAATAGGTGAACTAATGGGGAAGCATAGATTGAAGGATTAGCTATATGCATGGCACCCGCCACAACAAACACAGTACCTAAAATTGAAACTGGTACATGCCAAGTAATGATTTTCCTCCATAACATATATATCAACCCAATGATTAAGGCGATGGCACTAACCTCCCCTAGCGATCCCGGATTATTTCCCATTAAAAGTGTAAAAGCATCAGGTAATTGATCCAAAGAAGCTCCGGGTGCTCCGTTAATAATACCTTTCATTAAAGCCAATGGAGTTGCACCTGTAGTTGCATCAGTATACGACATCAATTGTCCTACCTCCGGCCAAGAAGTCATTTGCACCGGAAAAGACAAGAGTAAAAATACACGTCCGGCCAAAGCTGGATTAAAAGGGTTATTTCCTAAACCTCCAAATGACATTTTCCCCACCCCAATAGCAAAGAACGCCCCTAAAATAATAATCCATAAAGGTAAATTAGAGGGTAAATTGAAGGCTAGTAATACTCCTGTAATAATTGCAGAGCCATCTAAAATAGTTAGTTGTTCTTTTTTCATTAAGAACTTACATATAGCCCATTCAAAAAACACACAGGCTAAAACAGAAGTTGCTGTAACGATAAATGCACCTAAACCAAAAAAGATTAAAGAAACTATAAATGCAGGTATGAGAGCGATTAACACTCCATACATATTTTTTTGAACACTATCTCCTCCATGAATGTGAGGCGATAAGGAAACGGTTAATTTATTACTCATATTCTTCATTTTATTTTGCTTGACGTCCACGAATCATTCCTCCCACTTTGTCTTTTCCCAGTCTACAATAATCAAGTAGTGGACGATAGGCAGGACAAGTAAATTGGCAAGAGCCACACTCAATGCAATCCATTATGCGTTCATTCTCCATGCGTTCAAAATCTCCTTGTTCAGCTACTGCAGCTAATAAGTAAGGTTCAAGTCCCATAGGGCACACAGAAACACATTTGGCACACCGAATACAATCTTGACTTTGTCCTCTGTTCGATTCTTTCTTTGTGAAAATTAGAACTCCAGAAGTACCTTTCACAGTTGGGACATCGGTTGAAACCAATGCTTTTCCCATCATAGGTCCACCTGATACAATTTTACCTGTATCGTCAGGAATTCCTCCGGCCACATCAATTAACTCTTGAATAGGAGTACCGATGCGTACCTTTAAGTTTGAAGGTTTTGCTACAGATTTTCCGGTAACAGTCACTATACGTTCAAATAAAGGTTTATTTTTCTGAACAGCTTCATAAACAGCAAACACAGTAGCTACGTTTTGTACTATGGAGCCTGTTGTAATCGGCAATTTCCCACTAGCAACTTGTCGTTTAGTTATTGCTTCAATTAACTGTTTCTCACCACCTTGTGGATATCTAACTTTAAGTCCAATAACCTCAATTCCGGCATAATCAGCTGCAACCTTAGTCATTAACTCAATCGCATCGGGTTTATTATTTTCTATACCAATAAATGCCTTGTTTACTTTGGAAGCCTTCATTAATATAGAAACCCCAACCATAATTTCTTCTGCTTTTTCAAGCATTAATTGATGATCGGCAGTTAAATAAGGCTCACATTCCACCGCATTCACTATGATGCATTCTGCTTTCATGGAAGGAGGAGGAGTTAGTTTTACCTGAGTGGGAAAACAAGCACCACCTAACCCTACAATACCTGAATCACCTATTATTTTTGTGATTTCTTCCGATGATAAGCTACAATTTTTAACTAAAGTCTCAGAACGATCAATAGAATCTTCCCATTCATCTCCTTCAACATTTATTATAATGGCATCTTTGGGATAGCCACTAGCATCTATAACGGTATCTACCTTAAACACTTTACCACTCACAGAAGAGTGTATTGCTGAAGAGATAAAGCCACCGGGTTCTGCTATTTTTGTCCCTACTTTTACTTCATCTCCACGTTTTACTAAAGGTTTTGCCGGAGCTCCAATGTGCTGACTCAACATGATAGTTACTTGTTTTGGAACATCAAGCACTGTTATAGGTTGATGAGCAGACAGTTTATTCTCTTTTGGATGTACTCCACCTCTTGAAAATGTCTTTAACATAGAGTAATATATTATATCTTAAGTTTAACTTGACTATTCTTCTGTTGTACTAGTAGATTGTTGCTCTTCAATTTTTGGAGCACTCTCCTTCTTTTCTACAACTACTTTTTCACTAGCACTCTTTTCCTCATGCTTAACCTCTTCTTTTTTAACACGAGGTTTCTTTGGAGGAAAATTAACTTCTATGATGGCATTTTGAGGACAAACTTCCACACATTTACGGCACAATTTGCATTTGTCATAATCAATATAAGCTAATTTGTTTTTTATGACAATAGCATCAAAAGCACAAGCTTTCACACAAATACTACAACCTATACAACTCACTTCGCAAGCTTTACGAGCAACAGGTCCTTTATCCTCATTCATACATGATACGTATACTCTTCTGGATCGAGGTCCTTTAGCACGTAGTTCAATAATGGAATGAGGACAAGCCGTTACACATGCATTACAAGCGGTACATTTATCTTCATCTACTTCGGGCAAACCAGTTTCGGGATTTATAAATATTGCATCAAACTTACAAACATCGACACAGTCTCCAAAGCCTAAACAACCATAAGAACAAGCGGTTTCACCACCATAAAGAGCGGCTGCAATAGCACAATTCTTTGCTCCATCGTAATCATTGGTTTTAGGTCTGTTATCACAAGTTCCATTGCAACGAACCACAGCCACCATCGGATCTTTTGCTTCTGCATCCAATCCTAAGATTGAGGCGACTTGTGCCATAACTTTTGCACCTCCGGGAGGACAGTTTAAATCCTCTAATGAGTCTGCTTCAACACAGGCAGTCGCAAAAGCACTACATCCGGGAAAGCCACATCCACCACAATTCGCTTGAGGCAATGCATCTGCAACTTTTTCAATCCGTGGATCTTCATAAACGGCAAATTTTTTAGAGGTACCGTAAAGTATAAGAGCAATGACAAGTGCTATTACACCCAGCGATACTACCGCGATTAGAATCACATTCATACATTTATTAATTTATAGGTTTTATAGTAAATGAAAATTTATTTTTCATAAAGCTTTGATTGAACCATAGCCATATATAATAAGGTACTAATGTACCTAAAGCAATCAAAGCTGCAATCAACTCATTATTTATCCAACTTGTTAACGCAAACAGAGACACAACGACCAAAAAAAATGGAAATACGAAAGCCCATAAAACAGCTTGCATTCCCATTGAAACGGTACCAGTAATTAAGACTTTATCCCCTATTTGATAGTTTTCTGTAGGAGCATAAATCTCAATAATTTTCTCTTTGCTTTCTGCGGAAGAACACATACTTTTTGCGCTACAAGATGCACATGCAGTTGTTTGGATTATTTGTACAAAGACTTTTCCATTCTTTATGTTTTCCACAGTACCAGCGTGTTGTATTTCTTTTGTCATATTTTGCAAAGTCCATATTACAAATCAAGACAAATTTAATCATAATTTATAAATTAAAAACTATTAAGTCTGCATTAATATCTAATAATTATTAAAATAGCAGACACCTTTCTTATGAAATATTAACAACATATATTCTGTTGCGTGAAACGCATATAAAAAGCTTTTTTCATCGGTCCTAGACCGAGCACCCTTCAGTCCTAGACCGACAGCCCTTTGGTCTAGGACCGACACACTCTCGGTCTATACCCCCTTATCTTTAATAAAAAAAGCAGCACAAAAAAAGCACATTTAAGAAGCAAATCTCAAACATGCTTTCAACTATTTTTATTGTAGATTATATCAGTAAATTACCATCTATAATTCAACCCAAAACTGAGTAACTCTTGTAGCTGAAAGTAACTTTTATCATTTACTCGCTTGGCTCCATCATCGAAACGCGCATGGACAAATAGACGGGTAGAGAGATACCTGTTTAAAACAAAGTCTATAGAATTTTCCCACTCAGCTTCAACTTTTTCATAATTGGTGAAATAATATAATCGGGTATCTAATTTAATAGATGAAATTATATTCCATGAAAAACGAATATCTACCTTAGAACCGATATCGTGTAACACCTTCTCTCCCTTTTCCAAACCAAATTGTGTTTCATCCACATCTTTATTTCCAATGTATCTCAAATTATAAGACCCCGGAGAGATAATAGCTGATAAATTCACCTTCTTGTTTTTAAACTTGTAATCCATACCTAAACTCAGGGATAAATTGGCAGGTGCTAAGAATGAAGAAACTTTCTCTTCAGAATTCTTTTTATAATTAGTAAAAAACTGCGTATTAAACTCAGCAGAAAATGTATAATACCAATTGGTTATGGCTTTAACTCCTAACTTTGACGTTAATCGCAAAAGGTCGGTATTGATTCTGTATTTTCGTACAGTATCGGAAGAAATGGTATTAAAACCAACTTTCCCTTCAAACATTCCCTCAAACTCCACTTTCTTTTGATCGTTATATTTTAAGACCAATTTTAATTGTCCATTTAAAGAGTTTGTACTTTCCCCTCCTTTATGCCAGTTTTCAGAAATATAATTTTGAGAAAGTTGGAACGACCCCAGCCCTTCTGTTGACCACCAATTAGGTTTTCTTAAAAATAACTGTGGGTCTTCGTGCTTAAATTTACTCTCTTCGGGTTCAGGTTCAAACAACTTTAATATTGGGGTTTTAAGTGTTTCTTTTTCTGCACTTACATACTCATATTTAACAACATGGCCCATAATTTGATCTTCTGTTTTATGTACAAATTGAGGATTATCAGTATATACTGCTAGAAGAGATTTATTCACAAACTCATCTGCACGTTTAAAACTTGTAAATTTCAGGGTGTCAAAAGGTAGAAGTTCTTCCGTGGGATAGTCCACACCTTTGAATTCTTTTAAATGCCAATCCACATGAGAGTACTCTCCCATTGCTGAACGATAATAAGTAAGAGGTATAAATAACTTATAATAGTTTGGATCGGATTTAATATATCTTGCCGGAACAGAGTCGTGATTTAAATACTCTAACTGTCCTATATATTTATTGTATAGATACGAAACAGTATCCATTCGGACTCTTCCATGTTCATCTCTATCCAAGCGCAAGAAAAAGTGCTCCTTCATTAAAGGGGATAAATCTTGTTTAATTGCATGTTTCACTTGTTGATTTAAATCTTGAGAATCAGAGTTGAGACTTTGTCCTGCAACAAACTTGCATGAAATAATAAAAAGAAAAATAAACAAGTAACGACTTTTCATAAGGTTTATTTTACAAAACAATTATTACAGTTACCTATCTGATAACCAGAGAAATACGATTCATTATAGGCCAAAATAGAATGTTCTTTTGGATTAATAAGTAAAGATATGGAAAAAAGAAGCTTATTACAAAAGATTAATTCTCTAAATTCCTTTTTTATTATTTTGTTTCTAATAATAAGTTCGTTTCTTCTTTTTTTTAATAACTTTGTGAGTTTGAAATTGGTTTAGTTTTGAATACTCTAAGTTCAATAGAAAAACAACATATATAATGAGAGAAACAAAATATATTTTCGTAACTGGAGGTGTTGCATCTTCATTAGGCAAAGGAATCATATCTTCATCGATAGGTAAGTTATTACAAGCTAGAGGTTATAAGGTTACAATACAAAAATTTGATCCTTATATTAATATTAACCCTGGAACTCTTAACCCTTATGAGCATGGCGAATGTTATGTAACCGTAGATGGTCACGAAGCGGACTTAGACTTAGGACATTACGAGAGATTTTTGGGAATCCAAGTAACAAAAGCCAACAACATTACTACAGGAAGAATATATAAAAGCGTTATAGATAAAGAAAGACGTGGTGATTACTTAGGTAAGACCGTACAAGTAATTCCACATATTACAGATGAAATTAAACGTAATATTAAACTGCTAGGGAAAAAAGAGAATTTTGATTTTGTAATTACAGAGATCGGTGGAACAGTTGGAGATATTGAGTCTTTACCTTACATAGAGAGTATACGTCAATTAAAATGGGAATTAGGGAAAAATGCTTTATCTGTACACCTTACTTATATACCCTATTTGGCGGCAGCTAACGAACTAAAAACTAAACCAACCCAACATTCGGTAAAAGAGCTTCAATCACTAGGAGTGCAACCTGACATTTTAGTGCTAAGAGCAGAACATAATCTTTCTCTTGAACTGAGAAAAAAAGTAGCATTATTCTGTAATGTAGATGTGAACTCTGTTGTTCAATCTATTGATGCACCTACTATATATGAAGTTCCATTATTGATGCAAGAACAAGGTTTAGATGAAACTATTTTAGCCAAACTAGATATGCCTTTAGGTGAGAAACCCGAATTAAAACCATGGCGCTGTTTCTTAGATAGAAGAAACAATGCTACTGAGGTTGTAACCATTGGTTTAGTTGGAAAATATGTTGAACTCCCCGATGCTTATAAATCAATTTTAGAAGCACTTACGCAAGCTTCAACCTATAATGACAGAAAAGTAGAGGTTGAATTTATTCACTCTGAAAGTATTACTTGTGAAAACATTGAAGAAAAAGTGAAGGGTTTAGATGGTATTATTATCTGCCCCGGATTTGGACTTCGTGGAATTACAGGTAAACACATCACTGCTGAATATACTCGTACGCATAATATTCCCACTTTTGGTATTGGCTTAGGTATGCAGTGTATGTTGGTTGAGTTTGCTAGAAATGTTTTGGGCTTGGAAGATGCTAACTCAACAGAGATAGATGAAAAAACACCCCATAATGTCATTGATATTATGGAAGAACAAAAGTCCATTCTGGGAACTAATGGCACTATGCGTTTGGGAGCTTATGAATGTGTTATTAAGAAAAACACACAAACATATAATGCATACCAAAAAGAGCATATTCAGGAAAGACATAGACATCGCTATGAATTCAACAATGAATACAAAGAGGCATTTGAAAAAGCAGGAATGGTCTTTTCAGGAATTAACCCTGAATCCGATTTGGCTGAAATCATAGAGCTTCCCACGAACAAATGGTATATTGGGGTATCTTTTCATCCGGAGTTTGGAAGCACAGTTCTTAATACCCATCCCCTCTTCTTGGATTTTATTAAAACGATTGTTAAGAAATAAAAACATAAAACACATTTTTTGAAATGGATAAAAACACCATCACAGGTTTAGTGCTGATTGGGCTACTATTAATTGGATTTAGTTGGTTTAGTCAACCTAGCAAGGAGCAACAAGAAGCAATGCAACGCTACAATGACTCCATTGCTCTTATTCAGCAAGAGGAAAATGCATTAAAAGCAAAACAAGAAGCAGCATTATCTCAAGAAACACATGTTGCTAAGATTGATTCCACCTCTCTTTTCTTTTCAGCAAGTGAAGGAGAAAACAACACTGTAACCTTAGAAAATAAGGTAATGAAAGTAATGCTTTCAAGTAAAGGAGGACGAATTTCTTCTGTTCAGCTGAAAGAGTACAATGATCAAAAAGGTGCTCCTTTAGTTCTGTTTGATGAAAACGACTCACACTTGAATTTCAATTTTTACAATGTCAATGAGATTATTCAAACGAAAGATTATTTCTTCACTCCTATTATTGAAAGTGATGAAAAAGTCATTATGCGTTTATCTGTTGATGCGGAAAGTTATATTGATTTCATATACGAATTGAATGCCGAAACCTACTTGGTTGATTTCAAAATTCAAGCACAAGGTATGGAAGATAAGTTGGCTCACACAAACTATGTTGATATCAATTGGAAAGAACATGCTCGTCAATTGGAACAAGGAGGTTCTTTTGAACAAAGATTATCCCGATTAACTTACAAGATTCAACATTCTAAAACTAAGGATTTATCACCTGCTAAAGATGATCAAAAAGAGGTTGAAGAAAAAATAAACTGGATTGCATTCAAAAACCGTTTTTTCTCTTCTGTATTTATCACTGATCAAGGGTTTGAGAAGAGTAAGCTTGATTCTAAAGCTGAACCACAAGGAGCCGATTATGTAAAAGACTATTCAGCCGAAATGAATACATTCTTTGATCCAACAGGAACAACTCCTACCTTGATGCACTTCTATATGGGGCCTAATCATTATAAAACGCTTAGAGCTTTAGATAGTGGTAAAGCAAAAGTAGATCAATGGGACTTGGATCGTTTGGTTTACTTAGGATGGCCTATTTTACGTTGGGTCAATCAACTGTTTACTATTAACATCTTCGACTGGCTATCAGGATGGGGATTAAGTATGGGAGTGGTTCTTCTTTTCATGACTATTATTGTAAAACTAGTAGTATTCCCTGCTACATGGAAAACATTTATGTCATCGACTAAGATGAGGGTATTGAAACCTGAAATTGATAAGATAAATGCTAAATATCCCGATCAAGAGGATGCAATGAAAAAGCAGCAAGAGGTAATGGCATTGTATAGTCAATACGGTGTAAGCCCCATGGGTGGATGTTTACCTATGTTGTTACAGTTCCCTATTTTAATGGCCTTATTTATGTTTGTACCTAGCGCTATTGAACTTCGCCAAGAAAGCTTTTTATGGGCAACAGATTTATCTACTTATGACTCGTTCATTAATTTGCCCTTTAATATTCCATTTATGGGAAGCCATATCAGTTTATTCTGTTTATTGATGACTGTAACTAATATATTAAACACAAAGTTCACCATGGCTCAACAAGATACAGGAGCACAAGCTCAAATGCCAGCCATGAAGTGGATGATGTATTTAATGCCTGTTATGTTCTTATTTATCTTGAATAGTTTCCCTTCCGGATTAACTTACTATTATTTTCTCTCTACTTTGATTAGTATCATCACTACATTAATACTTAAAAAAGTAATTAATGAAGATAAGGTATTAGCTGAACTAGAAGCAAAAAAATCAACAGAGAAAAAATCGTCCGGTTTTACTGCTCGGTTAGCTGCAATGCAGGAGCAACAGGAAGAGTTATTGAAGAAACAAAAAGAGAAAAGGAAAAAGTAAATCTTCCTTATCCATTCAATACATTAAAAAGTCCAATAACTCACTGTTATTGGACTTTTTAATGTATTGGGTTTTTATAAAATCATTTAGAATTAAGAGATTTATATCTTTTATGGAGAGGTCATTAAGAAATCTTTGCTACAGGATGTATTGCATCAACTGTTATTGAAGCAATCATTCCAAACCTTGTTCCTTTTGTATCAAAGCGTCAAGTTTTGCTCCATCTTTTTAATGTAGGAAAAAATTCTTTCATCTTATTTATAGCTGCTTCTCTATTTATTTTATTATCAGCTCCCACATTGAAACGATCGAAGAAAGAGACACAGTGTGCAATCATTTCATCCATAGTACAAAGTATTGTAAACTTTCCTTTATGATAACAATAGGTGCAATACTCTTGGTTTAGACTTTCATCGGCATTTGTTCCTTTTAATTCATCTGAATCAATAGGCATACCACAACTTTGGCAAAGACTCATAGTTTGAAGGGTTTTGAGGTTATTCCACTAGCTGTAATTTAGCATTTCTTTTGTAGTTATACTAGTTATCTGATGATTATTTTTTGTTGCAAATTAATTTAAATTCATTCTAATCATTCTTTCTTGTTTTCGGTTTTTAACTAATTCACAATAACTCTCTATCTGAAAGAACTTTATTTTAGAGAATATTGTCTTTTTGTTGTATTTTTGTCGGAAAATAGAATATGACCTTATGATATATCCTTCTAATTTTGAACAAAAGATAGAGTTTGATCAAATCCGACAACTGTTGAAAAACAAGTGCCTCAGTACGTTAGGAGAAGAATGTGTGGATCATCTCACTTTCTCATCGGATTTTGAAACTATATATAAACAGATTCATCAAGTCAATGAATTTGTCTCCATATTGCAAGAGGAAGCCGGTTTTCCGGATCAATACTTTTATGATATTCGTCCCTCATTGAAAAGAATACGTATTGAAGGATTATATCTTAACGAGCAGGAATTATTCGATTTCTGCCGCTCATTACAAACCATTCAGGATATTCTTTCTTTTTTTCAAAAAGCAGTAAACGAAGAAACTAATCCTTCTTATCCCTACCTGGTAGAGTTAACAGAATCGGTAGCAACTTTTCCTCAACTCATAAAAGCTATTCACTCCATATTAGATAAATATGGTAAAATAAAAGATACTGCATCTACTGAGTTGGCACGAATAAGAAGAGAGTTAGCTAATACAACAAACAGTATTTCACACTCTTTGCAACGTATTTTACGTTCAGCACAGGCAGATGGTTTTGTAGAAAAAGACGTAACCCCTACTATGCGTGATGGGCGTTTAGTAATCCCTGTATTACCCGGTTTGAAGCGAAAAATAAAAGGTATCGTTCACGATGAGTCTGCAAGTGGACGCACAGTCTATATTGAACCTTCGAGTGTTGTAGAAGCGAATAACAGAGTTCGTGAACTTGAAAATGATGAACGCAAGGAAATTATACGCATTCTTGTTGATTTTTCAGCAAAAATAAAACCGTTTATACCCGACTTAATTAATTCATACCAGTTTTTGGCTATTATAGATTTCACTAGAGCCAAGAGTTTATTTGCCATTGAAACAGAGAGTATTGCTCCTACATTGGAAAACAAACAACTCATAGAGTGGAATAAAGCGATACATCCATTGTTAGCCAAATCTTTAGCTAAAAACAACCGTACAGTTGTTCCTTTGGACATCATACTAAATAAACAACAACGTATATTATTGATATCGGGACCAAATGCCGGAGGGAAATCTGTCTGTTTGAAAACAGTTGGACTATTACAATATATGTTGCAATGTGGACTTTTAATTCCAGTTCATGAAAGTAGTTCTGCCGGAGTATTTGAATCTCTATTCATTGACATAGGAGATGAACAATCTATTGAAGACGACTTAAGTACCTACTCTTCTCACCTTACCAATATGAAGATTATGTTAAGAAAGACAACGCCAGAAAGTCTGATCTTAATTGATGAGTTTGGAGGAGGAACAGAACCACAAATTGGTGGAGCTATTGCTCAAGCCATTCTTAAGCGTTTAAATGAACGAGAGACTTTTGGAGTTATCACGACACATTATCAAAACCTTAAGTTTTTTGCTGAAGATAATGAAGGTATTGTTAATGGTGCTATGTTATATGATAGACATCGCATGGAGGCACTTTACCAGTTACAAATTGGTAATCCCGGAAGTTCTTTTGCGGTGGAAATAGCACGAAAAATAGGCCTACCTGAAGATGTTATACAAGAAGCATCTGACTTGGTGGGTACTGAATATGTTAACGCTGATAAATACCTCCAAGATATTGTTCGCGATAAACGTTATTGGGAAAAGAAACGCCAAAACATACGCAGACAAGAACGTCAGTTAGAAGATTCTATTAATAAATATCACTTTCAAATTGAAGATCTACATACTAAAGAAAAAGAAATTATTAATAAAGCCAAAGAAGATGCTCAACGCCTATTGAATGAATCGAATGCAAAAATTGAAAATACCATTCGAGTTATAAAAGAAGAACAGGCAGAAAAAGAGTTAACACGTAAAGTAAGAGCTGAACTGGAGCAACATAAAAAAGAGCTTGAAGAATTTTCTCACAAAGAACGCAATGATATTGCTAAAAAAATGGAGCAAATCAAGGCTAGACAAAAACGAAAGGATCAAAAGAAAAAAGAGAAAGATCAACTCTCTACCTATACAACACCCACAGCTAAAGTGAAACCTTTAGCGGTAGGTGATAATGTACGTATAAAAGGACAACAGGTCATAGGTGAGATTTTAGAGCTTAAGGAGAATAATGCTGTGGTATTATATGGACAGATAAAAATGAACATTAAGTTAAACCAACTGGAAACATCTGATGCAAAACCGACCCATAAACAACAAGTAAAAGCTACTTATATTAGTGAACAAACACAAGAACATATTCACGATAAGAGACTGGACTTTAAACAAGAAATAGATGTTAGAGGTATGCGAGGAGATGAAGCGTTACAAGCTGTAAATTACTTCATCGATGATGCTATTCTTGTTGGAGTAAGTAGAATTCGCATATTGCATGGTACGGGTACAGGAATACTTAGAACATTAATTCGCCAACAACTGGAAGTCTCTCCTTTAGTAAAAAGATATCATGATGAACACATTCAAATGGGAGGAGCCGGTATCACTGTTGTTGAACTATAAGGTATCGTTAATTTCCTATTTATCGCTTGGATACCAAAGGAGATAATCTGCTCATAAAAATCATAATAACACATTTTATGCGTTATTTTTTTACTATTCCATTAATACTTCCTTATTTTCATCAAATAAAGAAATAATAGTGTTAAATTGTTATTTGTAATTTTCTAGTTGTACCATTAATAATGATAAATACATTTTTTAGTAATGAAAACCATAAAAGAATTATATAGAATAGGAACAGGACCTTCCAGTAGTCATACCATGGGACCACGCAAAGCAGCAGAAATATATCTGGAGCGACATCCTGAAGCCCAAGCATTCGAAATTACCTTGTATGGTAGTTTAGCTGCTACAGGAAAAGGTCATATGACAGATGTTGCTATTCTTGATACTTTGGCACCTCATGCAAAGGTGGATATTATATGGAAACCCAAAGAGTTTCTCCCCTATCACCCCAATGCAATGACATTCAAAGCGCTTGATAAAGAAAATAAATTCATAGATGATTGGACGGTATACAGTGTAGGTGGTGGAGCTTTATCGGAAGGAGCTGAAGATTCTAGTATAGAAACACGAGAAGTTTACTGCATGCATTATATGACAGATATTTTGGAGTGGTGTGAGAAAACAGGAAAAAACTATTGGGAATATGTAGAAGAGTGTGAAGATTCAGATATTTGGGATTATCTAGAAGAGGTATGGATGACTATGAAAGAAGCCATAGAGAGAGGGTTAGATAAAGAAGGTGTTCTACCCGGCCCTTTAAATATAAGAAGAAAAGCTGCCACTTACTACATAAAATCAAGAGGGTTTACGGATTCATTACGAACCAGAGGATTAGTTTTTGCTTATGCTTTAGCTGTAAGTGAAGAAAATGCATCGGGAGGCAAAATTGTAACTGCTCCTACTTGTGGATCTTGTGGCGTAGTTCCTGCTGTTTTATATCATCTATATAAAAGCCGTGAATTCACCCGTGCTCGTATTTTACGTGCTTTAGCTACTGCTGGTCTTATTGGTAATGTAGTAAAACACAATGCCTCTATTTCCGGAGCTGAAGTAGGTTGTCAGGGAGAGATTGGTGTAGCCTGTGCAATGGCAGCGGGTGCTGCGAATCAGCTATTTGGAGGAAGTCCTGCACAAATTGAATATGCTGCAGAAATGGGATTGGAACATCACCTGGGTATGACGTGTGATCCTGTAGCAGGTTTAGTTCAAATACCTTGTATAGAGCGAAATGCATACGCTGCTGCTCGTGCTTTAGATGCAAATTCTTTTTCTGCTTTTACAGACGGAATACACCGAGTATCTTTTGATCGTGTGGTTGAAGTAATGAAACAAACAGGACACGATTTACCTTCTTTATACAAGGAAACTAGTGAAGGGGGACTAGCAAAAAATTATAAACAAATGTAGTTTTGTTTTAATAATATGAAATCCAAAATCACTTCATATAACTCACTAGAGTCTTTATAACTTCAAAGTGCATCTATAATCGGTTTAGGACTGAGGATGTTTAGGTTAGGTTCCCAAAAATAAAATTAGCACAGTACTCACTTTGATAGCTCTCAGAGTGAGTAAAAGTTTAATACACATCGATTTTATTTACGTTTAGTACAAAAAGGCACTCATTATAGGAATAATGAGTGCCTTTTTTATTGTATTGAGGCTTATTCTATAGCTTAGGCTACAAAATCGGGTATTAGTTTTGTGGCTAGCCAGAAATAAATCATTAAAGCACAAGCATCTACTACTGTAGTAATCAGTGGACCTGCCATAACTGCCGGATCAACTTTTATCACTTTAGCAAATATAGGAAGAAGTGAGCCAACGACCTTTGCTAAAATTACAGTAGCATATAAACTTAAACAAATAACAAAGATTACGTTAATAGGAACATCAGTATCAAAGAAATAGACACGAATGAAGTTAAGGATTGCGAGGATAACACCCACAATTATACTGATACGAAACTCTTTCCATAAAACCTTTAAAAAGTCTTTAGGTTCAATCTCACCTAAAGCCATACCTCGAATAACCAATGTAGAAGCTTGTGCTCCTGCATTACCTCCAGTATCCATCAACATAGGTATAAAGGCTGCCAACATAACCGCAGATTGAAGAACCTCTTCATATCTACGAATAATCAAAGCGGTAAATGTGGCTGAAACCATTAATACAATTAACCAAGAGATACGATGTCCTGCATGAGATAGAACAGACTCTTTAAGGTACTCATCTTTCGATGGATCAATAGCCGCCATCTTATGAATATCCTCCGTACTTTCATCAACGATAACGTCCATAATATCATCTGAAGTAATAATACCAACTAAACGGTTTTCTTTATCTATGACAGGCATCGAGCTTAAGTCATACTTTCTAAATAGTTCTGCAACAACCTCCTGGTCTTCTGTAGTACCTACTGCTACTACATTGGTATCCATGATGTCTTTTATTAAGCTAGTTTCAGGTGAAAGCACCATATCTTTTAAAGAAAGAACTCCCTCCAGCTTACGTGTTTCGTCAATAACAAAACACATATTGTTGTTGTTTTTTTGATCCGCCATTGTCTTGTAAAAAGCCATAGCTTCACTTACTGTCATATAACTTCTCAATGGAACATATTCAACCGTCATCACGCTACCCGCACTGTCATCAGGATATTGTAAGAATGTATTAATTTGTTTTCTTATTTCAGGAGAGGCATGTTCCAATATTCTATTAACCAAGTTTGCAGGTAACTCTTCTATGAAATCCACCGTATCATCCAATTGCATCTCAGTTATAATCGATTGAATTTCCTCATTACTAATTCGTTCAACAACATCCTTCTGAATATCGTGAGGTAAATTACTAAAAACCTCTGCTGAAATATCTTTAGGTAAAATTCGGAATAAATACAACGATTTCTCATGAGATAAATCATCAAACAGACTGGCTATATCAATAGGGTTCATTGTTGCCAACATCTGACGAGCACCTTCAAATCGATGTTCTTTAATTTGTTTTGCCAATTCTTCTAAAACTTCCTCTCTGTACATTCTTATTTATTTTATGGAAAACAAATGACTCCCTTATTCCAAAAATCCTTGTTTTCTCATATGAATAATTCATTTAGTTATCACGTAAAGAACACAGTAAAATACTGTATACTAACTTTGTTTTTCCATAAGTCATAACACTAAAAAAAGTAATCTTTACTATTAAAAAAGAAAATAAAAGGATTTTAGGGATTAGAGAATCTAAAAAACTCCTTTTCAATGCAAGATTTTACTTGCGACTTATAGATTGGCTTATTTATAAACTGGAGCTACACAATCGATCCGGTTCTCGGAAAAGATAAATGTGGAATTTTCGGTAGGAGAAAATAAAATAAGCAACATCGAAATCACCTGATTGTTGCCTATAAACACTCTTGACCAGATTTTCAATAGTAAATATCTGGCGTTTTCTTTTATCTTTATTTCTTACACTTAATATCATATCTAAATGAAATAAAGCTATTAAAAACTTTTTGATTAACTGTGTTCTCTATTATTATGCAGTAGATATACTTCTGCACTACAAAGAAACAAAATGATAATGAAACAGCCAAAGGAAAGGTTTTTTTTTACCAACCTAAATCACTCCACCCGCCTGCTCTATACCATTGATGCGTTTTGTAATGTTCTGTCATAGGTTCATAACCAGTACGAGGAATATAGAAAGAAAGACCGTGAGTACCTTCAACAGAAAATAAATTATATCTATCATGTGAAGAATAAATTTTAGGAGTATGACGATAATAAACCATTTGATAATAGATAGATTTCCATTCATTAAACAAGAGTTTATAATCTTCGTCATTAATATTCACAGACTCTAGAAATGCATAAATATCATGATAAAACCTTAGAGAAGAATAATCTCCAGATCTTCTTAAATCATAAAAAGGCAGCTCTTTTAAATAAATATTTTCTTTTTGTAGATAAGACAATAGTTGACGAGTTATTTGTGTTAGTTCTTCGATGTATTGTATATCAATAGATGATAAAGCAATTCCCCCAGTCCAATTATCATTACTATTTTTAAGAGCATCATCTACATATTTAGGTGCATAATAATCAAAATATGAATCTAAAATCTTCTTAGAGCAATTTGTGCTTAGATCAAAAAGAGAAGGAAGTAAAACATTATAAGGACCTCCAGGTCCTGGTACTTCAGTAGGCGAACCTATTAAATGTTTTACCGAGTGACGTAACTCATAGGCAACTTCAATGGATTGCATAAAACAAGCATCAAATAAGAGATAATCTAACTTAGTACCTATATTATTTGTTACATTCTCTAATATTTTGGCCAAATCGGTAATATTAATAGCCTTTCCGTTATCATCACCAAAAGCACGTACTTTAATGGATGGATAAGGTAACCATCCATCGGCATGAGATTCCATTACTAAACCATATGACTCACTTGGATATTTTGAGTACGCATCAATGAGTATATCTCGCATTACATCTGGGTCTGTAGAATTCATTTGCTCATCATAGGTT
This sequence comes from uncultured Bacteroides sp., assembly GCA_964528875.1. Lineage (GTDB taxonomy): Bacteria > Bacteroidota > Bacteroidia > Bacteroidales > Bacteroidaceae > Bacteroides_E. Next base: position 61,177 of record CAZGUI010000004.1, read on the forward strand.
TCTAGGATTTTCTCCACTACTCTTCCTTGCTTATCTTTTTCTAATTTTATTAATTGAGGAACTATATAATACTTAGAAATACTAATAAAAACGATTAGAGTAAAATCCTCCTCATTGTTGAGCTTGGAAAATCCTTCTTTAATTTCGTTATAATCCGTTTTTAAATCATTATAGATAGTATTTTTCCCAATAAGATACACGAGTACAGTACGTTTACTTTTTTCTCGTTGTGGTTCAGGGTCTGATTTTTCACAAGAAGTAAATAAAAATCCCAAGAGCAAAAAAGATAAAAGGAAGGATAGAACAGAAGGCTTCATTATTTGCATCAATTAAATTATTCGTTATCTTCTGATGTCAAAGGATTCTTAAACTCAAACTCATTAATAGAGATAGGAACTATGGTATATGTAGATTCCTTTTTATATCTACGAAGTAATGAAGATAGATTTTTCTCTAATTTATTTTTGTCTTTAGAAAAATAAATAGCACAAGTAGGATTAAATCCCTCTTTCTCCACTTCTAAATAGCCTTTTAGTTGGTAACTGTATCTATCTCTACCTTTAAGAAGACCGTTTACTAATTCACCGTTAGGCAATTCTTGCACATCAGTATAGTAAATAATGGGAGATTGAAAAGACATAGATACCCCAACAACGTAAATTTTATTTTTCTCTTTCTTCCCTGCTTTAAGAGTGGCAGTACTCAATGTAAATCCTAAAAACAAACAAAGAAAAACTTTTAGATATCTCATAATTGATTTTTTTCTTAAAATAATACTACAAATATAATAAAAAGGTCTTTCTTAACTTAGTTATCAGGCATTATATTTCACTATTCAATAAGTACATACCTCACCCAAAAGAATAGCTAATGTTTAAGAGAACAAAAAAGCCAGCAAATAAATTTACTGGCTAGTATTTTGAACCTTAACCTTTAAGGTATTTAGTTTATCCTAAATAAGATTTTAGTAACTTGCTGCGATCATCTTGACGTAGTCTACGAATTGCTTTTTCTTTTATTTGGCGAACACGCTCACGAGTTAATCCGAAGCGATCTCCAATTTCTTCCAAAGTCATTTCTTGACGTCCAATACCAAAGAACATTTGAATTATCTCTTTTTCACGACCAGTTAAAGTAGATAATGCACGATCAATTTCTTTTGATAAAGATTCATCAACCAAGGTACTATCGGCACGAGGAGAATCATCATTAACTAAAACATCTAACAAGCTATTATCTTCACCTTCCACAAAAGGAGCATCTACAGAAATATGACGACCAGAGACCTTCAAGGTATCACGAACTTTGTCAACAGGCATATCCAGTTCATCAGCTATCTCCTGAGGAGAAGGACGACGTTCATTTTCTTGTTCAAAACGAGAAAAGGCCTTGTTGATTTTGTTGAGTGAGCCTACTTGATTCAGTGGTAATCTAACAATTCTAGATTGTTCAGCTAAAGCTTGTAATATAGATTGACGAATCCACCAAACAGCATAACTAATGAATTTAAATCCACGAGTTTCATCAAATTTTTCTGCTGCTTTTATCAAACCCAAGTTACCTTCATTAATAAGGTCTGGTAAACTTAATCCCTGATTTTGATACTGTTTAGCAACAGATACAACGAATCGTAAATTTGCTCTTGTTAGTTTTTCCAAAGCACGACGATCGCCTTGCTTTATTTTTTGAGCCAATTCCACCTCTTCTTCTACAGTAATTAAGTCCTCACGACCTATTTCTTGTAAATATTTATCAAGAGATGCACTTTCTCTATTCGTAATGCTTTTAGTAATTTTTAACTGTCTCATTCTGTATAAATCGATTTTTCAGCTCGCAAAGATAATTATAATATACTTAATATTAAAACTTTGCACCACATTTTACAAACACACACTCTACTATAACAAAAAATAGGCTGACATGTTTTAATGCCAGCACTATTTTTTGTTTGTTTATAGTTAATGTAATCTAAAAATAAGAAATCTTAATCTTGAATTAAATCAACTGCATAGAAAGCTCTTTTTCCTGAAGGGAAAATACCAGTTATAAACAACACCGGATTAGTTGACTTAGATGCTGCTTTCATCTCTTCTTCAAGATCACTCACCTTACGCATTGGTTTATCATTTACACGTAATATAATAAATCCTTTCTTTATTCCTGCTTTAGCCATTTTACCAGCAGTTACACCAGAAACTTCTAATCCATAGCCAAGATTTAACTCTTTTTTCTTTTCATCAGAAAGCTCAACAAACCCTGCGCCTAACAATTCCATGTCAGCATCTTTTACAATCTTGGTTGTACCTTGCTCGTTCTTTAATACTACATCAATCTCTTTCTCTTTTTTCTGACGTATAACTTTTACTCTTACTTTATCACCGGGACGATGTTTAGCCAAAGCTTCTTGAAGAGAAGCAAAGCTAGATACTTTTTTACCATCTATGCCTATAATAACATCATTCTCCTTTAAGTCTGAATTAGCAGCTGCACCACCATCAACAATTTCTGAAATTAAGAACCCTTCGGAAACACCTAGTTCCTTAGCTTTTTCTTTTACTTCTTCGGTTAAACTTGGATCACTATAGAAGAATCGATCATCAGATAAAGACATTCCTTTAACTCCTAACAATGCACGTTGGACTGTACCATATTGTTTGATATCAGTAATAACCTTTGTCATAATAGACGAAGGAATAGCAAATCCATAACCTGCATAAGTTCCGGTTGGAGAAGTTAAGACAGCATTAATTCCTATTAATTCTCCTTTTGAATTAACTAGTGCACCTCCACTATTTCCTTGGTTAATAGCTGCATCTGTTTGAATAAACGATTCTATACCACCATTATAAACACCTAAAGACCGTGCTTTTGCACTTACAATACCTGCAGTTACAGTAGACGTTAAGTTAAAGGGATTACCAACAGCCAACACCCACTCTCCTACTTTTATGTCTTCAGAATTTCCAATAGGGATAGTGGGTAAATCATCTTTCGCTTCTACTTTAACCAAAGCCAAATCTGTACTAGGATCAGTTCCAATTATTCTACCAATAAATTCACGATGGTCGTTTAGTTTTACAGTAATTTCATCGGCTCCTTCAATGACGTGATTATTAGTAACGATGTAACCATCTTTTGAAATAATTACCCCAGAGCCAAATCCAACACGTGGTTCAGTTTGATATTGACGTTCACCTCCTCCTCTTGGATCACCAAAGAAGAAATCAAAGATGTCGGGAGCACGTCTTATGGTTTTTGTTTTTGAAAGCTGAGTGGAACGTATGTGAACCACAGCATTTACAGATGATTCTGCTGCAACAGTTAAGTCTACAGGTTGGGCATCCATACGATTAAAAGCTGCTGTCTGAGTTAACGGACTTTGCTCAAACACCTCATTAAATGTTTTCACTGACTCTAACTTGTTTGAACGCTCTGCAACTTTATAGGCTGTAACTCCAGCCACTCCTGCAGAGAGTAGAACAAGCAGAGAAATTCCTAAAATGTTTTTACTTATTCTTTTCATATTTTTAAGTTTAGTGTTTTTATTTCTCTACGTTAAACTAATAACAAAAACCATTCTAACCTATATTTGGTTCTCCTTTTTCCTGAATTTTAACAGCGATTAGAGTAAAAATCGGACATTTTTACACTCCTTATGACACTTTTCGCCAGATTAGGCAGTTATCATCTATTTTTAATAATCGCCCGTTTATTTTTAAAAGTATCTTAAAAAACAAGACTTTATGAACATTGTACATCTTTTATTCTAATAACTCCTATTATCTATACCTTAATATCAACGTCAAAAAAGACAGCCCTAATTATTCAGTTAGAAGCTTTATTTTCTTTAAGTTATTATTATAACTAAGGTAAATTATATAGAAAACAAAAGAGCAGAAAGTATGAAACTTCCTGCTCTTTTGTTTTTAGACTTTTATATTAAAGACTTATTTCAATAAATCTTTAGCTGCATTAGCTGCTTCATTTACAGCATCAGCTGCTTTTTCTTTAGCAGAATCAACAGCTTCGTTCACAGCGTCAGCTGCTTTTGCTTTAGCTGTTTCAACAACTTCTTTTAATTCTTCAAGTCTTGCTTTTTCTTGTTCAGTTAATTTTTCTGCTTCATTTTTAGCTTTTTCAACTAATGCGTTGTATTCAGCTTCTAAAGCAGCCAACTGATCAGTAGTATATTCTACAGCGTTGTCTACATTGTTTTCAACAGCTTCTTGTGCTGCATTTACAACTTCATCAACAGTAGGTTCTTCTTTTTTTGCTTGAGAACCTCCACAAGCTAATAGCAACGATATAGTTGCTATCATTAATAATAATTTCTTCATAAGTTAATAATAATTAATTTGTTTCTGAATAGCTCACAAAGTTAGTGTATATATTCATATAATTAACAAGATTCTACTCTTTTTTTACAATTCGATGGAAAACGATTGAATTATCTAAAATTACCTAATCGTCAAATAGAGTAGTTCTTCTTTATTACCATTGAAAACATTTAAATCGACAAGTTCTTTTATTCCGGGTATAATACCAACATCCGTATATTGCCAAAACTTCCACTCACCCTCATATTTTACTTTGGGCACATAGTAATGTGCAATCCAATAAGGATACTGATTGAAATCACTGTGAGAAAGATGATGCGATTTGAATTTATATGATGTATATAATATGGGCTTAACCTTGTAATGTTTCTCAATGATGTCTAACCAGATTTTTACACTATCTTGAAGGTCTTGAGAAGACATATTTCGAGGTTTAACCTCAATATCTAATACGGGAGGTAAATCGCCTAATTCTAAAAGAACATTATTTATAAAAAAGTCGGCCTGTTTCTTAGCTGGGGTTTTGGGTATATAATAATGATAGACACCACGAATTAAATTTGCTTCTTTAGCCGATTTGAAGTTTCTTTCGAAACTTTCATCCTTAAAGTCCCCCCCTTCTGTTGCTTTAATAAAAACAAAATCTAAAGGTACAGTTGTATTTTTGGTTTCTGTGATTTTCTCCCACTCAATGTTACCTTGATGTCTCGATACATCTAATCCATAAATGTAATCACCATCAGGGATACAAACCCCATAGGCACGAATCCCTATGCATTTTTGCCAACGATATTTATAAGGAGAGATGAAAAAGTAATAAAAAGCCAAGAAAAAAACACAAGCTAATACAGCAAATAGCAAATAATGAACCCAAAGAGGAAGAATAAATTGTTTCCTTTGTTTTTTACGAACAGAAACTTTCTTCTTTTTCTTCTTTTTTTTAGGTGATGTTTTCTTAGCTACCATAAATTAAAATAAACCGATAGTGGTATATGTAAAGTAACCACTATCGGTAATTATGAATAATAAGTATGTTTATTTATTATTTTGCTCTAATTGTAGAGTTTTAGTAGATTGATCACAAACCTCTGTTGGACCAAAGTATTGAATAGGTCCTGGATAAACATAACAAGTTTCCTCTGCCCATTTTTCTCTATTGGCTACAAATTCCTTGAATGGGGCAGCATCTAGTTCAACTAAAGCTTTTTGTATAACAGGTTTCATCTCTCCGTGACGACGCTCCATATTCATCATCATTGTAATAGGCACACCACCTGCAATCCATTCTTCAGCAGGACTTGTTGTGTTTCTAATGGATGACATATAACCCGTTTTACCACTTTCAATTAAAGCAGCTGCATTGTAACCTAAAGAGTAGCAATAGTCAGCATCAAAGTTGGATGGAGCTGCACAACGCCCTTCATAACCAAAGAAGTGATGTAAAGGAGCGAATGATCCTACATATTTACCTTCTGCTTTCCATTCGTTCAGCTTGTTGTCAACCATTTCTGAAAGTAGTTTCTCTGTTTCAATTCTTGAAACTTGTACATTTCCATGAGGGTCACGATCCATAGATAACTGAAGAGCTACAGCTTCGGGAAGACTAGCATAAGTTGCAGCATTCTCTGAAGAAAGTTTACTAATGATATAGTCTCTTTGATGACCTGCTTTAATATGTGAGAATTCTTCTGCATTTTCTGCTAAGAAGTCATTTAACTCAGCAATTAAACGTTTCATTGCCGGAATAAACTCTATGATTCCTTCTGGAATAAGAACAGTACCAAAGTTATTTCCTTGAGCTGCACGCTGTGCAATAACAGTAGCAATTTGTTCTACAACCTCATCTAAAGAGTATTCTTTTTCAGCTACCTCTTCTGAAATTAAACAAATGTTAGGTTGTGTTTGTAGTGCACACTCCAATGCAATGTGAGAAGCAGAACGTCCCATTAATTTAATGAAGTGCCAATATTTTCTAGCAGAGTTACAATCTCTTTGGATGTTCCCAATAACTTCTGAATATACTTTACAAGCTGTATCAAAACCGAAAGAAGTTTCTATCCAATCATTTTTCAAGTCGCCATCGATTGTTTTAGGACAACCTACTACTTGGATACCATATTTCTTTTGTGCAAAATATTCAGCTAAAATACACGCATTGGTGTTAGAGTCATCTCCTCCAATCATCACTAAAGCTGTAATATTCAATTTCTTTAGAATCTCATATCCTTTTTCAAAATCCTCTTCAGTTTCCAACTTAGTTCTTCCCGAACCTATGATGTCAAAACCTCCGGTATTACGATATTCATCAATTATATCGCCTGTTAATTCTTTATATTCATGATTAATTAAACCACCAGGTCCTAGAATAAAACCATATAGTTTATTCTCTTCATTCATCTTTTTTAGACCATCAAAAAGGCCTGAAATAACATTGTGTCCTCCGGGAGCTTGTCCACCGGAAAGAATAACTCCTACATTAACAGCAGGAAAATTCATTTGCTCATCCGATTCTACAAATTTAAGAACAGGCATACCGTAGGTATTAGGAAATAATTCTTTTATCTCCTTTTGGTTGGCTACAGATTCTGTTGCAGCTCCCTGTTCTATTTTTACATTCCCTTTCAAAGACTTAGGTAGCTTAGGCTGGTAGTCAGCTCTAGCTATTTGTAATGCACTTTTAATCATTTTGTTCATTGTTTTATTTAAAGATGTATTAATTCTTCAATCTATTTTCTTGTTCTTAATAAGTCTGTTTTATCATTGAAAAACTCCAAACATAATAATTTTTCAACAAATAACTTCTCTAAAAAACAAACAGTCTAAAATTTTCCATTTATAACGTTTGTTTTTTGACTCAACAAAAATAACCTTATTTCACTAGAAAACATAAAAAACCAACAATAACCTATTCACTTTCACGTATAATTAATAATATCCATATCTTTGTTGAATAAATAAACAAAAGGAAAGATGAAACAAAAGATCTATAGCTTTATATATAACAAAATGTTGGGTTGGAAAACAGATATGAAAGTAGAGCTCGATGACAAATGTATTGTCTGTGTAGCTCCACACACATCTAATTGCGACTTAATTATGGGTAAGTTGTTTTATGGAGCTCTTGGAGAAAAAGACAGTCATTTTATGATGAAAAAAGAGTGGTTCAAATTCCCTTTTGGTTTCTTCTTTAAAAGAGCTGGAGGTATACCTGTAGATCGCAACAGGAAGACCTCTTTGGTAGATCAAATGTCTGAAGTTATTTCTCAACACCAAAAGTTTCACCTGGCTATTACCCCTGAAGCTACACGAAAACCCAACCCGGAATGGAAAATGGGATTTTACTATATTGCACTGGGTGCCAATGTACCTATTATACTTGCCGGTATTGATTATGAAAAGAAATGCATTACACTGGGAAAAAAAATGATACCTACCGGAAATGCTGAAGAAGACTTGAAAGAAATCAAATTGTTTTTCAAAGACTTTAAAGGTAAACATCCTGAGAACTTTAATTTAGGAACTATAGATTAATACTCCAATGAATAACTTGAATGTATCTTTAATACAACAAACCATAATTGAAGATCAACCCAAGGAGAATTTACTGATAACTTATAATAAACTCCTTTCATTAAAAGGTAAAACAGATATTGCAATTCTTCCTGAGCTTTTCACTACAGGTTTTGCTTTAAAAAATCTCGCTCTTGCTGAAACGAATCATGGAGCAACGCTCAATCAGATAAAAGACTGGGCTTCTTCTTTACAAATGGCTATTGCGGGTAGTTTTTTGGCTACAGATGGTGAGAGGTATTATAATCGTGCTTTCTTTATTACTCCAAACAAGGAAACATTTTTCTACGATAAGAGGCATCTTTTTCCTTTAGGAAGAGAAGGAAAGATTTTGACTACCGGACATCAATTAGATACTATTATTACTTATAAAGGATGGAATATCAAGTTACTGGTTTGTTATGACTTGAGATTCCCGGTGTGGAGCAGAAATTTAGATTCAGCTTATGATTTATTGGTTTATGTATCCAATTGGCCTACTGCACGAAATTTGGTATGGGAAACGTTGTTAAGAGCTCGCGCCATTGAAAATCAAGCTTATGTCATTGGTGTAAACAGAATTGGTGTAGACGGGAACAAGGTTGAGCATCATGGCAACAGTTGTATTTATGATCCTCAAGGCAGTCTGTCAGCTGTAGCCCAATTGAATACAGAAGAGATTTTAAATGATACCTTATATATTGACAAAGTAAAAGGGTGTCGTGCGAAATATCCTTTTTGGAAAGATGCTGATGCGTTTACTCTTACAGGTTTATAGGTTAGGTCCAATTGCTAAACTCAAAACTTAATTGCTCCCACACCTCTCCAATCTCATTTTCTGGTGTGGGATTAGATACAGATAGTCCAATTAAACGTATGGAACGATTTTTACAATCAATGGTTTGAAGCAACTGTTTTGACAGACTTAAAATCTCTTTTAATTCAATTAAAGGGTGATTCAAAGTATGACTTCGTGTTAACTGGGTAAAATCATCAAAACGAATCTTTAAGGTCAATGTATTTCCTTTGAATTCATTCTTTTCTAGTCTGGAGACCAACTCTTGAACTACATGGTATAACTCAATAATTATTGAGGATTTTAACTGAACACTTTTCTCTAAAGTGTTTTCACACCCTACTGATTTTCGCTCTCTATAGGGTTCAACAGGACGCAAATCTACTCCTCTTGAAAAATCATAATAGAATTTACCTGACTTACCAAAATGACGTTTCAGGGCTTCTTGTGAAAGAGCTTTTAAATCGATTCCCTTATGAATACCCAATTGGTGCATTTTTTTTGCTGTTACAGGTCCTACTCCCCAAAAAGATTCAATAGGAAGATTTTCAATGAACTCCACAGCCTGATTGGGATGAATAGTACACAAACCATCGGGTTTTCTTAAGTCTGATGCAATTTTTGCTAAGAACTTATTGTATGAAACACCGGCAGATGAAGTTAAATGCAACTCTTTTTTAATACTTGCTTTTATCTCTTTAGCAATAGTTACAGCCAGTGGAATATCAAAGTTATTCTGAGTAACATCCAAAAAAGCTTCATCTAATGAAAGAGGTTCTATTATATTGGTGTATTTTCTAAATATCTCATGAATATTTCTAGATACTTCTTTATAAACTGACATACGACCGGGAACAAAGATTAAATGAGGACATAATTTTTTAGCTCGCAATGAAGGCATAGCAGAACGTACACCAAACTTACGAGCCTCATAACTAGCAGCAGCAACCACTCCTCTTTTAGAGGCATGACCAACTGCAACGGGTTTGCCTCTTAATTCAGGGTTATCACGTTGTTCAACAGATGCAAAAAATGCATCCATATCAATATGAATAATTTTACGAATCATTTATGAAATATCTATCAAGCTCTAAGGTACTATTTAAAACAATATTTCATTATAACTTCAGGAGACTATCAAAAGATTGATGTTTTTAATCATTTAAAATGTAGAAAAACACATTAAAGCTAGAGTATTCAAAGTTGATGATAGTGTATAAAAAATAGTAGTAAGGTTCTACTTACTACTATTTAAGGTGTTATTAATGTTATATAAAGAAGATAACTCATTAAAGATCAATAATAATTTAATTTAATATTGTCCATCTTCCTCTATTTCCTTTTTTGTTTTTATACCGATTATAATTGCGACGATCTTTGTTGTATTCTCTTTTCTCCAAAATATAGTCCATCCGTTTTTCCCAGTCTTTTCGTTGAGTCTTAGTCAAGACCTTATTTATTTTTTTGTCTCGCTTTTTATTCAACTTAATGATTTTCTCAAGCTGTTTATCTCTACTTATGCGACTCTTAAAAATTGCAGTCCTTTCAGCATAATAATCCCGATAGATTTCATTCAGTTCACTTCGTTGTTTTTGGGTAAAGTTTTTAAAGAAAGCAAATATCTCACCCTTGTGTTGTTCATCAAACCAACTTCTGTCTTGCCAATTATATCCTCTTTGAGCAAATCCCATTGTGGTAAACAGGAATAATGCACTGAGTATAAATAATGTCTTCTTCATCTATTTTTTTTATAGTTAATTGTTTATTTTTCAAGTAAATCTAACACAATAACATTATAAAGAAAAGCTTGTTCTTTATTTTCTAGTGAATTAACAATTATATCTAACCAAAAAACATAGTAAAAACACTAAATACAATAGAGATTGTACTTATATAGAGTGTGAAATATTGTCAAAAAAAAGGACAAAAGAGAACAATTCTAATTATTTAATCATAAATATATAATTTTCAATATTAGAGTATCCATTAGTGGCTATTTGCATTGCATCAGTTGGATTATTCTTATCAAGACCATATTTATCTTCGACATCATCTGGTATACCGTCATTATCAGTATCTAAAAAGATTTCCACAGAATTTATGTTACCCGAACCTTTTGTGGAAATATCTTCTTCTGTTTGTATAATCAATCCTTTCTTTCCTAATGAAGTTAACTCATCAACAAGATAGGTATCCACTTCATCCCGTACAGGAAGGGAAGCGCCTCCATTATCAACAATCCATTCATAAGCTTTCTTAGCAGTCATTAATCCATCTATTTTAGGATGTATATCAGATAGACGTTCCAAGAGTGTAGGAGCAACAATAACCTCTTCTCCAGCTACAACTATTTTTTTTGTATAATCTTCTCGTTCCAGTTCACGGCCATTTAACATACCATCCTTGTTGTCATCATAGAAATTGCCAGACAAATAAGCACTAAAATTCTGATTATATCGAGTAAATGGAGCTGTAGCTCCTAACTTTTTGCCATCAAAATTATATGTAGGTCCCTCTATAAAATAATTATTCCGAATATCAGCATCTGATTTTTGTTGAGTATCCCCCATGATATAAGCTCCACCGTTTCCCCAGTTATAAATGACATTGTTTACAAACTGATTCAGTCCTTTTACTTTCGGATTACGGGTTTTATTGTCAATATACAAATTCCTGTACAAAGTAACTCCGTCATTTTCCTTAGTCTGAATAAGCCCACCACAAGAATGGGGCTGCAATCCCTGTCCTATAAATGAATTTTGTAAGGTAATGTTTCGAGGTTGATCTGTAGGTCTATTTGTATCTCCATTGATTGAGAAACATTCATCTCGTCCCCAAGTTATAGACATATGATCGAGAATCATATTTGAGCCATAGGCGATACCGATTGCATCTTTACCTTCTTGACCGTTAACCCCCATTCGCACACGTAAATAACGACATATTAAATTATCAGCTCCCGATAAGGAAACCCCATTACCATACACAACGACTCCGTCACCTGGGGCTGTCTGTGCAGCAATTGTTAGATTCTTTGAAAAATTGAGAGGAGAGTCAAGCTTGATAATTCCTGCTACCTTAAATATAATAATTCGATTAGGTTTACTAACAGCATCACGCAAAGATCCTTTTCCAGAATTAGCCAATGTCGTCACTTGATATACTGTCCCCATTCTTCCACCTGTGGCATGGCGTCCATATCCTTCTGCACCAGGAAAGGCCAAAACTTCACCATAATTTGGAAAAGAACTTAACGGACTATCCAACTCATCTTTTTGATTACATGAGAAAAACACCCATACAAGGCAAAAGAATCTAATTAGATTTATATTACATCTCATTCTTTGGGTTTTAGAATTTTATTAAATTTGTATACAATCAATCTAATACTTTTATCCAACGAGGATCACCATATTCAGATTTATATATAACGGATTCTATATCAATCACGGTAAAGTCGTCCTCTTCGACATTTCGAAACAATGAAGCATCATCCGTATCCAGAAAAATCAGCGTCAAACCAGCATTAAACATCTGTTTAAAGTCCGATGTACAATAATTTCCTTTCGCATCTAAGTTGAGACTACCTATATCAAGAACTTTTCCTTCACTACTACCAAAAACACAATAGTTTACTGATAAGTTGAGTGGTGTTGTTATTTTGGAAAAGTTTCCTACCGACCTATAAGTAGCTTTACTTGTATCAGAGTTTGCCCCCCAATTATAGAAAGTACAATTTGAAACAACGATATTGTTATCTGTAGCAATCGGGACATCAACAGTTAATGTTCCAAATACACCTGGTGAAATATAAAACTCATAAAATGTAGAATTAGTAACAGAAACATCATTCCAAACATTAGATCCTTTATTTATAGCATGAATAAAACCATATTGTTTTGTCACATTTTTTGTATCGTTAATACCAGAAACCCGACAATTATCTATGTGTATATGGTTGATTGTTGTTACACCCTCACTGGCATCGTTCATCATCAAAACAGTAGATGGTAAAACAATATCTGAGTTTTTAATTTCAAATCTATCTATTGTAAAATCAGTACCGACATCGTGTTTACCGATATTCAATAAACGGGTTTTACTACCTTTACTCGGTTTACTCTCTGTCAAAGTTTCTTCAATATTTACATTATCAACAATGAAATATTCAATCTCTGGCATATTGTCAATTGTTGGTTTTACAATGAAGCAACCCTCGCGAATATACAAAGTAGGACGTTCTCCTGGATTAGCAAGAAAGGCAATGCTTTTGGTCAACTTAATCTCACCAGTTTTCGCAGCCATAGCACCCCCTTCTGTTAGATAGTAATCAGTTCCATTTTTTAGCTGAAAGATAAGAGATTGTTTACTTGCATCCTCCATACCTATTTTAATCTTATTCATCAAATCAACCCCATCTTCTACCAAGATCGCATCAGCAGGCATACCAGCAGTGGTAAACTTTTGCTGATTATATTTTTCGGCTCCTTCCGGTGCAGTACTATTTGTCAAAGCCAAATAGTAAGTAGTGCGAGGGATCAAACCAGTAATTGTATATTGCCCTGTGGAAGTATTTTCCAAACTAATCTGCTTTTCTTCTATTGCTCCATCTTCCCATATTTTCAATCCGTCAACTGGATTTTTTTCTGATACCACCCATTTTATTTCCACAGAAGTCTCTTTGATTTTCGAACCTTCTATAGTATAAAGGATTTTTGGAATAGTACGAGAAAGGGTTGAAATAGGAGTGGTCATTTCCGTCCAATTTGATGTAATGTTGAGTGATTCATTATTAGCCCTGACACGAACATAAAACTTGGTCTCATAACGTAAATTAGTAAATATACATTTACCATATTCAACTGTAAGCGTTTCAAATTTCTCCGATTGAAAAGTCGCATCTTGAGAAAGTTCTACCGTATATGAAGTTGCCTCACCAGATGTTCTCCAAGCTAGCGTTACAATATTCTCCTCTGCAAAACAGGAGGAAGCTATGAAAGATGGTCTAAACAAACGTGGGATCTCTGTAGTATCATCTTCACAAGCCATACAAGCAAACAGACAGAAAAATAATAACAATACTATATATCTTATTTTCATCTTATTAGTTTTTAATATCCATAATAATTTTTTAATAATCCTTGATGACTTGACAATGCATCCGGAGGTATAGGAACCAGATAGCGTACAGGATCAGTTTCAGGATTTACGGATTCTGCATTCAAAGCATTAATGTATCCATAGAAAGAATGCAAAATCCGTGCGGAAGGTTCCCACTGACGTGGATTAGAATTTTTGACTTGCGTACAATACTGATTACACATATTTACAAGAGAATAGTTAGAAGGAGCTTTTGCAGGATATGAAGGAAGTGCTTCATCATAGGACTTGATCTCACCTTCCTTATACCAATCCATTGTTTCGGATACACATACAGGAAACAGTGACTTATCCGCTGGCATCATTTTGTAGTAGGCTACGGCAGGGTAAGAAGAAAAACGTACATCATAAGTGGGATATTCAAAAGGAGCTGTCGTATTTTCATACTGTTTTGTACGGGCAACTTTACCTAATTCGATCCAGTCAAAATACAAATTATATAGAGTTTTTCCATATAGATTCCATCGAGCCAAATCATAACGTCTATGTTTCTCTCCTCCAAACTCCCACGAACGTTCTTGAACGATAGCATTAAAAAAATCCTCCTTCGTCCCTAATCCATCTACATAAGCATTCACCTTTTCATCATGATATTCTTGTGTAAAAGCCCTTTTACGTACTTGCTTTAAAGCATCTTTTGCTTCTTCCGTTGGTCCGCCATAATTCTCATTAACAGCTTCCGCATACATCAGAAGTACATCCGCATAGCGCATATAAGGATAATTGATTCCAGTTCCTTTATTCGAGGTACTACCGAGTGGTGATTCCATGAATAACCGGTTCCATTTACCACATCCTACAGTAAGTTCAGAAAAAGGTTTCTGAACAATGGAATACATACCTGAATTTTCGTAACGGAACAGTTCACACGTAATATCTCTACGTAAGTCTACTTTATCAAAAGAGAGCATATATGTGAGTGCCAATTTAGCACCTCCTGATGAATATCCATGAGGAGCATTTGAAGCATTCACTCCTTCTGAATTTTTTGAAGACACAATATATGTTCCCCAAGAATAGGCTAATTCTCCAGAACCACCTACTTTAGCTGGGACATCAAAAATATTATCATCACCAACTGGTACTATCCAGTTACATTCATCTACCCAAACTTGTCGAAAAGAACGGGATAAAGTATGTTTACCCTCGGATATAACCATTCCAGCATATTTCTCTGCTAGTTTGTAGTAATCTATCCAATCGTCGCTTCGTTCCATTATTCCGACAGCTGCTGGATTATCATAATCTGGTCTAAGACTCCAACCCCCTCTTTGTAAAGCTATACGGGCTATCAATGCCTGACAGAATTCTCTCGATGCAGCCTCTACTCCTCTTTCTGATTCCTCTGCATATAGCATCAAAGGCTCTATCTCTATCAAATCATTTATCATATCTGTCAATATGATATTGCGGTCTGATGCACCAATGAACAATTCCTCCTTATTCCCAGCAGGTTTTCTTCTATAAGGCACATCACCCCAATTTCTGACAAGTTCCAAATAATACATAGCACGTAAAACTTTCGCTTCTCCATAATAATGCATCAGACGAGATGGTTTAGTTTTATCAGCAGAATCAAACAACTGGCTTTGTTCAATTCCCTCTATAACATCATTCGTACGGTTTATTCCGTCATACATTCCTATCCAAATATCACCATAAGACTTAATATCACCTGTACTTGGAACAAACGCCCGCTCATTAAGATTGGAAGCAGTAGACAATCCACTGAACTCCACATCCGTATTAAATAACATTTTCTTGAGTAATACTCCTACCCAACCTTTTCCACTAACCATAGGTACATACATACCATTGACGGCAGTAGCAATTTCAGATTCATTACTAAACACATAATTCTTATCAAATGTAGATGGTGAACTTACATCCAGATAATCTGAACAAGACACAAACAGTAATATACTCGCAATTACAGATATATATATTTTTCTCATATGTTATAATAATTTTAAAAATTCAAATTAACACCAACAGTATAAACACGGCTACGCGGAGTTACATTATTATCAATTCCTGGTGTCAAACCTTTCTGAATATTCACTTCTGGATCATAACCACTGTATCCCGTTATTGTAAATAAGTTACTTCCCGAGAAATATAAACGCAAACTATTAACTCCCAAAGAATTCAACCAATGCTTAGGAAAGGTATAGCCAACTGTTAAAGTACTGAGGCGGAGAAAAGAACCATCTTCAACTAAATCAGTCATTGTTATGCCCTGTGTTAAGGACATCCAAGAATAAGTTGTAGCATTCTCATTCAATTCGCCTAAAGCTATAGGATCATTTGAAACATTGATACCAGTATCATCGACATAGCGGAAACGATTTGCAAGATTCATATCTGTAGATAAGTTGGAATAATTACGACGAACAGCTGAGTGCAAATACAGTTTATTCACATTAAGTACATCAAAATTACACATATAATTAAAGAATGCTGTAAAATCTAAATTTCTCCAATTACCAGAAATCCCGAAACCACCTGTCACCTTAGGATTTGTATTACCTATGACCATCATATCATCTTCTGTAATAAGAGATGATTCGGAGTCAGATAATTTTTTGAATTTCATAGCTCCTGGCTTAAAAGCAAAGTTCCCTGAGCTAAACGAAGAGTTATCAGGTACACCAGCCTTTAGAGTCCATTTTTTTGTAGTTGAATCGAAATTAAAATCATCCACTTTATAGAATCCGTCGTTAACAAATCCATAAATCAACCCCATACTCTTTCCTACTTCCATTTTATAATTATAGGTTCCATACCAGTTAGATAATGAGGCCTTGGTTTTCCATTCTGTCTCACCAGTAGACAGTTTATCCACCTTATTTTTATTGAATGCAACATTAAAGTTTGCTGCTAATTTAAAATTCTTCGTTTGAACGATTCTTGCGTTCAAGGATATTTCAATTCCCTTATTTGAAGTCTGTCCAACATTTGTCATCTGACGGGAATAGCCTGATGAATTTGGAATAATGGAAGGAACCAACAAATCTTTAGTCACATTCCAATACACATCAATCGTACCACTTAGACGATTTTTAAATAATCCAAAATCTAGACCAATATTACGAGTTATTGTCGTTTCCCACTTCAACTCAGGATCATAAAGATAGGTCTGGTCGGCAAACTGATAATAATTATAATCCTCATTATTAAAAGCAGGAGCGCTCGTTCCACTGTATACTCTATAAATATTATGCCATAAATCATTACCAATACGGTTATTACCAGCCAAACCGTAACTAGCTCTTAACTTCAAATCTGAAATAAATTTGACAGGCTTCATCCACTTTTCATTGGAGAGTCTCCATGCAATAGAACCTGCAGGGAAATATCCCCATTGTTTGCCAGGAGCAAACTTAGTAGATCCATCAGCACGAATCGTCAGAGTTGCATAATAGCGATTCCTATAATCATATAATGCACGTCCAAAAAACGAGGCTGTTCTATCAGGAGTACTTTTATAACTAGTACTTTGATAAGGTGTTCCCAACGCAAAGTTCTCAAGAGCAGCTTCTGCTGTAACAGAAACAGGGAAGAATTTAGCACTCATAAAAGTGTTTTCGTTCTGTGAATGGTTTATTTCCTGACCTAACAAAAAGTTCACATTATGAGACTTATTAAATGAATTACGGTAAGTCAAAGTGTTTGCTAATCTATATGATTCTTTATTAGCTTTTGTACGTTGAGCTGAAGGCATATTATTCATGCCTGCTCCAGAAGTTTTACTTGATAATGGTCCATAAAACTGATTATCATTTGATTTTTTTGTACTAATTCCATACTCTGATCGGAATTGTAGGCCTTTTATTACATCCCACACTATAGCTGCTTTTAAACTTATATCTTGTTCATCTCGTTTTCTATAATTTTGTTTGTTTTCTTGAGTTGGTGTGTATTTTTGAGCTAAAGTATTTCCTTCTTCATCCAAGTTTTCATTTTCATCTTCTGGATCAACAATTACTCCAAAAGATATTCCATTAGTAGGGCGAAAACGAAGAGCAGAAACAATATTTGTTCCAGATGTTCCTGAACCGTCAATAACACGTGTACGATAAGTTGTATTAGTCTCTAACTTCAAACTCTTAAATAATTCATGATTTAATTTTAAATTGATATTATTACGTGACAATCCTGATCCTATTAATTGACCTTCATCCTTATTGCGAGTGTAACTTAAATTAAACTTTGTTTTTTCATTTCCTCCATTAATTGTTACATTATAATATTGGGAAATAGGATTACCTCCTAAAATTTCATTTTGCCAATCAGAGGAATTAGTATACTTATATAATTCAATATCATCATAATACCCAAAATTTTTTATAAAACTTTCATCAGATCCTTTACGAATCATTTGATATTCATATTCAGCCATTACAAATTCATAACTATCCATTACTGATAACTTCTGAGCCAGGGTTCTCATTTGCAGATAACTATTAAACTGTATTGTTGTTTTTCCAATTTTAGGATTTTTTGTTGTTACAATAACAACACCATTGGCTCCTCTTGCACCATAGATAGCTGTCATTGAGGCCTCTTTCAATACATCTATAGACTCAACATCTGTTGGAGGAATACCATTTAAATCATCCACAGGGAATCCATCTACTAAAAACAATGGAGAATTATCTTGAGTTATTGAACCTCCACCACGTACACGAACACTAATGTCGGCATCTAGTGCACCATCAGTAGTAGTAATCTGTACACCTGCCATTTTTCCAGCTAAAGCATCAGCTATTGAAGTTGAAGCCACTTTAGAAATTAACTCAGACGAAACAGATGCGATAGAACCTGTTACATCACCTCGGCGTATATTACCATATCCCAAAACAACTATTTCATCTAAAGTATTAGTTTCTTCAAGTAAAGTGATATTCAATTTTTTGCCTTGATGAACTCTTATTTTCTTAGTTTGATAGCCAATATATGATATTTCTAAATTTGCGTTATTTGTAACAGTCAAAGAGAAACCCCCATCAAGCCCGGTAATTGTCCCATTATTGGTTTTTTCTTCTCTAACAGTTGCACCAATTACTGGTTCACCCTCATCATCCACAACTTTACCTGAAATTTTAATCTTTTTTTCTTTCTGTGTCACTTTGGGTTGTATCTTCTTAACAATAATTCTTTTATTCTGAATTTCATAAGTGAGATTCTTTTGCCCATGAAGGATCTGTTCAACAACATCATCAATCGTCGTTTTATCTATGGAAATCGAAATCTGTTTGTTTGTATCTACATCTATAGAGGAAAAGACGAATGAATAACCAGTTTCTTCTTTTAGTAGTTCTATTGCTTCTTTAACTGTTATTTTATCAAATTTTAATGATATTTCTTGTGAGAAAGCAGAAAAATTCAGACAAAAAAACACTGAGGTTATTAAAATAACCTTACTGAAATCTCCCATAAGTTTTTTATTTATTTATTAAATGAATAGAAATAAGGTTTGGGTATAAATTCCCCAAAAGTTGGTCCAAAGACCTTATCAATAGATAATTAAATCACATCAGTAAGAAAAATAAAATTGTATTTTTTCATAGTTTATAATTTAAGTTCAACATTTAATATAATATATATACATCGTTTTCGAATTTATACCGCATTTGTTTGGTTAAAACCATAGCCTCTAAAATTTCCTCAATATTATTGGTTGAGACCTTAAAGTTTCCATAAAAACGTTTATTACGCAAAGAATCAGCAACTACTATCTTGACTTTATAATTACGCATCAATTTCTTTGCTATATCTTCCAATAATTCTTCATCAAATAAAAGCTCATCATTTATCCATACAGTTGATTTATCAGCCTTTGTATGACTTTTCACCATTTGGCCCGTAACTTTATTGAGTACCATTTTTTCATTCGGAGTCAAATAAAGTTTCGGCATTTTCTTAACACCATTTTGTAATACAACCTTACCTTCTAATAAATTTACTATGACTTCCTTATCTTCTTGATAATTCCTAAAATTAAACTTTGTACCTAAAACTGTCAGATTAACTTCTTTTGTTTTTATCTCAAAAGGAATTTTTTCGTTTCTCGCCACCTCAAAATATCCTTCTCCTTCTAATTGAAGTTGCCGATTATCTACTCCAAAACCTTGAGAATAAATAATTTTAGAGCCAGCATTAAGCCAAACTAATGTTCCATCAGACAAAAACAACTTAGTATGTGCTCCTATTGGCACTTCTACTATCATGTCTTCAAAAGTCTGTTTTACCGCTTCCTTTCCCTGCCAATAAGTAGCTAAAGGAATTATTAAAATAACCATAACAACAGCTATTCGCATAAATAGCTTCCACGAAAATAGTTTCTTTTGTCTTTTAGAGTTGCAGGTTACTCGCTGTTGAAATAAATAAAAGGCCTTTTCTTTATCAAAATGCACAGTAGAACTAACAGCACCTGAAGAAAACCAGATTTCTAATTTCTTTCGAACATATTCCCGGTTTGCTTCAGATTCAAAACAATAGGACTTTAATTTATTAAAAGATTCATTATCTAATGTTCCACTAAGATATTGAGTTACTATTAAATCTATATTAGTTTGTTTTTTTTCTTGCATAATTCTATGGCTATATATATAAGACAAAAAAATAGAGTAAGAGGGTAGTCAGAAAACAGAAATTTTAAAATCCTATAAAAAAATAGAGAATTATTATATGTAAATAATCATCCATACGTTTTTGTAGAATAGCTAAAGCATTTTTCATGTGATACTTAACTGTATTTATAGAAACACCTAATTCAATAGCAATTTCTTTATATTTTTTCTGCTCAAATCGACTCTTTTTAAATACAGTACGACATTCAATAGGAAGTTCTTCTATACTTTGAATTAATTCTTGTTCTAATTCTTGTTCTAATAAGATACCTAAGGGTTGGTTTTCATCTATAAATATAGTGTCTAAAAACTCTATGCTTTCCAATGTTATAAAAGAAGAAAAGCTTTTTTCCCTACGATATCTCAATGATTTTAATTCATTTAAACACCTATTACGCACAGAACGAATTAGGTAAGCACGGATAGAATGAGTAATTTCTACTTCATGACGATACTCCCATAAATAAAAAATCACATCGTTTACTATCTCTTCCGAAAGAGCTGTATCACTCAAAATTTGATTTGCTATACGACATAATAAGACGTAATGATGTTCATAGATATACTTAAAAACAGCTTCATTTCCTTTGCGTAAATGTTTAATAATTAATATATCTTTCATGACTATTTTTTATTTCTTTTTTCTATTTCTAGAAGAAAAACAAAAATAGTCAAACCTAAAGAACTTTACAATCATAAAGATGTTCTTTCGTGGATTTCAAAGATTAAGAGATCATTTAAAAGCGTTTTATTTATAATGTTATGGAAATCATTTTACATATTAGTTTAATTAATAAAAAAATAAAGCAGACAATCGGTATAGTAACCTTATAAATCAACAATTAAAGATTGATTTAGTTTTTATTTTAACAACTAGCTACAATTAGTTTTTATTTATAATAAAGAAAATATTAAACTGCCCTAGAAAAGATACAACTGTACTTTCTAAAAAACTCACTCGGTCTAGGACCGATGAGTGTTGGGTCTAAAACCTATGAAATGGACGATGGAATTCTCGCCGACAGACTGTTAATTTTATGTGTTAAGAGAGATAGGGTTATATTTAGAGCTTCTAGTTTATGATAGTGTTCAAAGACATAATGCTTAATGACTTAATATAAGTAGGGACATTCAGTAATTAAATAATTAAACCCAACTAACTCTTAGTGAGTTAGTTGGGTTTTTTGTATCTTTAATAAAAACCCCCAACATACGGTGAGAGCTTTGAATAATAGGTCTGCTTCCATTTGAGATAATAAATTCTATATTTA
>CAZGUI010000005.1:0-24776 GCA_964528875.1 uncultured Bacteroides sp.
TAGGATCTGGTGCACTGTCATCGGCTTTTATCAACTGATTCCCTTTATAACTAAGAGTAAGGTTATCCATCACTCCATATCCTGTTCTGCTTGTGTTTCCATGACGAGTCAGCGTAAGCATGTTTTCCTATTTATCGTAAGTATAACTGGTGTTGAAATTACTCTTGCTCACTCCACCCTCCAAATAGAAAGCCTCCTTGAGTCGCGAGCGATTGTCTTGTCGTAGGTAAAGTCATACCCTCTTTGTTTTTCATTATTAGCCTTCCACACCATGGAGGAGATGTTACCGCTATAGCTCACCTTGTTTGTCTTACCGGAGTTGCTATCGGCATAGAAAAGGGTTTGAGAAAACAAAGGGGTTAATAAATCATATTATTCCCAATACGTATCTATCACGAAATTGTTGCCGTTTACCTTGTAGTATGAGAGGTTGTTGTATTTATTTTTTACTTCTTGGTGTGTTGTTTGAATTCTATGTTTGTATATGAAGAAAGATAAAAAATGAGCAGAAAGTGGAGTGATTACTGATTGGAATTTACTCGGTCTAGGACCTAAGACCCTCCGGTCCTAGACCGAACACCCTTCAGTCTTAGACCGACAAGCCCTCGGTCCTAGACCGAGTAATAGTTCGCCTACAAGCTCTGAAAGGCAGATGTTATAATGAGTGAGGGAAAGAATAACTTTATACTGTCATACAAGAAGAGAAATTCAAGGAGAGGTCGATCTTTTTGATTTATTTGTTGGTATATTTCATATAAGCATGGATAAAAAAAGCGATGAAGAAAAAATATCCTTCATCGCTTTCTGATTTTGAGTAAGATATACTAATTACTAGTATTCAAACGAAAAAGAACGCTGTTTTTTAGTTCCGTTTGTAGGAGCTTTTGATTTGATTTTTTCCTGGTCTAAATTGGAAATTAATTTTTCAAGATTACGTATTCGGGTTACATCCGAAGGGTGTGTACTGAAAAACTCAGGAGTAGATTGGCCCCCTGCACTCATCTTTTTCCAAAAACTAACAGCAGCGTTGGGGTTATATCCGGCCATAGTGGCAAATATAAGGCCTAAATGATCGGCCTCGGTTTCATTGGAGCGTGAGTAGGGAAGCATCACGCCATATTGAGCACCTAAACCATAGACTGATTGGGCCAAGTTACGTGTTATGGGCGATTTCATAGTTAAAGCTCCATCTAAAACAGCTCCTCCATATTTTACCAACATTTGTTGACTAATTCGTTCTGCGGAGTGTTTGGCCACAGCATGAGCTATTTCATGACCTAAAATAATAGCTAACTCATCTTCTGTTGTGGCATAAGCTAATATCCCTTCGTTGACTACAATTTTTCCTCCGGGCATACAAAATGCGTTGGCTGTTTTATCTTGTACCAAATGGAATTCCCAGGCAAATCCTTTGATATCGTTGGTTCTTCCTTCACTCTTTAAATAGGTTTCTACCGAGTTGGCTATGTTTCTTCCTACTCTCTTCACCATCTCTGTTTTGGTTTTATTAGTCGACGGTTTAGCTGTTTTCATATACTCAGAAAAACTTTGCTGACTTAAACTCAAAACTTCTTCATCGGAGACTAATAGTAACTGTTTTCTACCGGTTACTGCCACTGTACTACAACCCATTAATAGTAATAAAGGAAGGATTAAAGCAATATTGATTATTAATTTTCTCATTGTTCTTTCAATAAAAACTCAGCTAATTGACTGAATTAGCTGAGTTAGAATTCTTAACTATCTGTTATACTCTTTCTTTTAGTGAGGTATAAGGTCTTGCATCTAATGAATTAATATATGCAGGACGAATAATACGTTTACCTTTGAATGTTAATTCTTCATTGCGGTGAGCGCACCAACCCACGATTCGTGCCATGGCAAATAGCGGGGTGTAGATTTCCTGTGGTAATCCACTTAGTTCGTATACAAACCCGGAGTAGAAGTCCACATTGCTCGATACTGTTTTTCCATTACCTTTCACTTTGGCAAAGGTGGCTATTGCTCTTTCTTCCAATAGTTCTAAGAAAGCAAACTCTTTCTCCTTTTTCTTCTCTTTAGCTAAATCACGAGCCAGTTCTTTCAATAAAATAGCACGTGGATCGGAAATGGTGTAAACTGCGTGTCCAATACCATAAATCAATCCGGTTTTATTGTAAACCTCTTTGTTCAACATACGTGTGAAATAATTATCAATCTCGTCAGCATCTGTCCAATTTTTAATGTTCTTTTGGAGATGATGGAACATATCAATCACTTGTATGTTAGCTCCTCCGTGAAGAGGCCCTTTTAGTGAACCAATTCCTGCAGCAATGGAAGAGTAGGTATCTGTACCTGTTGATGAAGTCACCCTAACGGAGAATGTGGAGTTATTTCCGCCCCCATGCTCTGCCTGTAAAATAAGTAGTAAGTCGAGTGTACGAGCTTCTAATTCGGTGTAATCTTTCTTAAGCATATACAAAAAGTTCTCCGCAATCGATAGGTTTTCACGTGGATGTCTGATGTGTAATGAACGTCCAAATGTAGCATGGCGATATACATTATAAGCATAAGCTATAATGGTAGGGAAGCGTGATATCAAGCTAATGCTTTGACGCATCAGGTTATCTTTCGATGTATCATCTGCATTTTCGTCGAAAATATACATTTCCAGTACGCTGCGAGCTAGAATATTCATAATGTTTGACCCTTCGAGCTCTAAGATTCCCATTTTGGTTCTTTGATCCAAAGGCACACTGTCTCCAAGCAATTCTTTGAATAAAGCCAACTCTTCTTTGTTAGGTAAATCACCCGATAAAAGCAGATAGGCCACCTCTTCAAAGCCAAATCTTTTTTCCTTCATTATGCCGTGAACGATATCTTCTACATCTAGTCCTCTGTAGAAAAGTTTGCCGGGTATAGGAGTTAGGCCACCCCCTTCAACTCTTTCGTAACCTACTACGTTACCAATTTGAGTAATACCTACAATAACCCCTGTTCCATCTTCATTGCGAAGACCTCTCTTTACGTTGTGCTTACTGTATAACTCCGGTTCTATGTGAGCATATTTTTCCATTTGCTCCGCCAGTTTGTAAACTATGTATTCTTTTTTTAGTGCCATTTTATTTAGATTTAATGTATTCAATAATTTTCTCAGAGAACTCAGTGGTTGATAAACTGGTTCCATTTTCCATAAAGCGAGCTAAGTCGTGTGTTGCTAATCCTTCTTTGAAATGGTATTCCAAAGCTTCTTCAATTAGTGTGGCAGCTTCCGACCATCCCATATAATCGAGCATCATATTGGCAGAAAGCAGAATTGAGCAAGGATTAACTATGTTTTTACCTGCAATATCCGGAGCTGTTCCATGTGTAGCTTCAAATACAGCGTGTCCTGTTTGGTAATTAATGTTACCTCCCGGAGCAATTCCTATGCCTCCAACCATTGCTGCTAACTGATCGGAAATATAATCTCCATTCAAGTTCAGCGTAGCAATGACAGAATAGGCTTCCGGTTTCAATAATGTGTTTTGTAAGAAAGCATCTGCAATGCAGTCGTTAACTACTAGTTTTCCCTCTGCCAATTCTTGGGCAAACTCTCTTTCTACTAATTCATATCCCCACTTCTTGAATCCACCTTCAGTGAATTTCATAATGTTCCCTTTATGAACTAAAGTAACAGAGGGAAGATTATGTTCTAATGCATAAATACAAGCCGAACGAATGAGTCGTTCACTCCCTTCTTTAGATACCGGTTTGACACCGAAAGCCGATGATTCTGGAAAACGGACAGAATCTACATTTAATTCTTTTTCCAGAAAAGCATAAAACTTCCGAGCCTCTTCTGTTCCTGCTTCCCATTCAATCCCTGCATAAATATCTTCTGTATTCTCTCTGAAGATATCCATATTTACCTTTTGTGGTTCTTTAATGGGGGAGGATACACCTTTGAACCAACGTACCGGACGCAGACATACATATAAATCCAGTGTTTGGCGTAGGGCTACATTCAATGAACGAATACCTCCACCAATGGGTGTTGTCAAAGGACCTTTGATTCCTACCAGGTATTTCTGAAGCGCTTCAATGGTTTCATTGGGTAACCAAGAGTTAGTTTGCTTATATGCTTTTTCTCCGGCTAAAACCTCTAACCATTCTATTTTTCTCTCTCCATTATAGCTTTTCTCTACAGCAGCATCTATGATTTGCTTCATTACCGGAGTAATTTCAGCTCCTACACCATCTCCTTCAATGTATGGAATGGTAGGGTTTGAGGGTACTTGTAGCTTACCTGCGCTATTAATTGTTATTTGACTCATTGGGCTTGTGCATTTAGGGCAGATCCGGCTTTGAACCACTCAATCTGCTGTTCGTTATACGAGTGTTGAACTTCTATTCTGTCTTCTGTTCCGTCGGTGTGCTTAGCAATGACCAGTAGGTTTTTTCCGGGTTTGAAATCGGATAACCCCACAACAGATAATAGATCTCTCTCTTGTATCAAATCGTAATCAGAAGGGTTGACAAAAGTGATGGCCAACATACCTTGTTTCTTTAAATTGGTTTCATGAATTCGGGCAAAGCTCTTCACTAAAATTGCTTTTACATTCAAAAAACGTGGTTCCATAGCAGCATGCTCTCTACTTGAGCCTTCACCATAATTTTCTTCAGCTACTACAATAGATGACAAACCTTTGCCTGTATATAATTTTGCTGTTCCGGATACGGATTCATAGGTCTCAGTATCTCTATTCCATACCGCATTGGCTTGGTCATTATAAGCATTAATAGCTCCCATTAACATGTTGTCCGAAATATTCTCTAAATGACCACGAAAACGTAGCCAAGGACCTGCCATTGATATGTGGTCTGTAGTACATTTTCCTTTCGCTTTGATTAAAAGTGGTAAGTCAATAAAGTCTTTACCATCCCAAGGAGCAAATGGGGCAAGTAGTTGGATGCGTTTGGAATTGGGGTCAACCTCAATATTTTCTTTTTGCATAGTAGGTGCTATGTAGCCACTTTCTCCTGCTTCAAATCCTTTGGGTGGAAGTTCTTTTCCTTGAGGTTCTCTAAGTTTCACTTCTTCTCCTTTTTTAGTTTTTAATGTATCAGTCAATGGATTGAAACACAACGAACCTGCTACGGTTAATGCAGCCACAATTTCGGGAGACGCCACGAATGAGTGAGTGTTAGGATTACCATCTGCTCGTTTAGCAAAGTTTCTATTGAAAGAGTTGATAATGGAGTTCTTTCGGTTAGGCTCTTTTTCATCCCGCTTCCATTGTCCAATACAAGGACCACACGCATTTGCCATGACCGTTCCTCCAATTTTTTCAAAGGTTTCAATGAATCCATCGCGTTCTATAGTTGCACGGATTTGCTCTGAACCCGGATGAACTAATAATTGAGATTGAACTTCAATATCCTGCTCTATCACCTCTTCGATAATTGATGCTGCCCGAGTAATATCTTCATACGAGGAGTTGGTGCAAGAACCAATTAATCCATATTCCACTTTCTCAGGATAGTTATTTGCTTTTACTTTCTTTGCAAATTCAGAAATAGGAGAAGCGGCATCCGGAGAAAAAGGTCCGTTAACATAAGGTTCAAGTTCAGATAAATTAATCTCAATAATTTGATCGTAATATTTATCCGGCGCTTGTTCCACCTCGGTATCAGCCATCAGTTCCTTACGTACACTATCTGATAACTCAGCAATCACTTTTCTGTTAGTAGCCCCAAGATATTCATTCATTTTCTCATCATAAGGAAAGAGAGAAGTAGTAGCACCTACCTCAGCGCCCATATTACAGATGGTTGCTTTACCTGTGGTAGATAACGTTCTAGCTCCTTCACCAAAATATTCAATAATAGAATTAGTGGCTCCTTTAACTGTTAGTATGCCCGCTAGCTTAAGAATAACATCTTTAGGAGCTGTCCATCCATTCAATTTACCTTTTAGATGTACACCAATGATTTTGGGCATTTTTAACTCCCAAGGCATATTAGTCATTACATCTACAGCATCAGCACCTCCCACACCAATAGCAATCATTCCTAGTCCACCTGCATTAGGAGTATGAGAATCTGTACCAATCATCATACCTCCGGGAAAGGCATAATTCTCCAAAACAATTTGATGGATAATACCGGCACCCGGTTTCCAAAATCCAATACCATATTTTGAAGAAGCATCTTTCAAGAAATCATAAACTTCTTTATTTGTTTCATTAGCTACTTTTAGGTCATCTTTAGCGCCTTTGTAAGCTTGTATCAGATGATCGCAGTGTACTGTTGAGGGAACCTCTACCTTTTCTTTTCCTGCATTCATAAACTGTAGAAGAGCCATTTGTGCTGTAGCATCTTGCATAGCAACCCTGTTGGGTCTAAAGTACACATACTCTTTACCTCGTTTGAAATCCTTTATGTTATTTTCATCATACAAATGAGAGTAAAGAATTTTCTCAGTTAGCGTTAAAGGGCGATTTAACACTTTTCGGACTTTTTCTATTTTATCTACATAAGAAGTATAGAACTCTTTTAACATGTCTAAATCGTATACCATAATCTATTAGTGTTAGTCATTATTTATTATATAACAATATATTAAAAAAGATGTTTATAAAAAGGACAAATACTTTGTTTTTTTTATAATAGGCATTATACTTTCATTTTTCGGACATAAAAAAGCACCTGGTTATCCAGGTGCTTTTTTATGTTGTAAAGAAATTAAGTTGGGAAAAATTAATCTTCTGTCCCTTCATTATTATCTTCTGTGAGACTTTGTTCAATAACTTGAATTTTCTTCTCAATCAGTTTGATATCTGCTTTTAACTTCGATGCTTTCTTATTCATTTCATCTACTAAAGTATTTCCTTTTTTTGTTGTAGAAGAGAAAAAGCCTAAGTTTGTTTCATACGTTAACAATTCATTTCTCATCCGATCTCTGGTGTAAATCAATCGTTCTCTTTCTTTATATAGCGCTCTGTCATTACCCTCTTTTTGGATAAGATCAACATTAGCAGTAAATGACTCTAAGCGTTTTGCTGAACGGCTTAATTTGAATTGATCAAAAAGTGAGTCTACCAACTCGTAAAACTCTTCGTGAATCTTATCTTTTTGTCGATAGGGAACATGACCTATCTTTTTCCATTCATTCATAGATTCATGGAGTAGGGTTTCTACTTCCTTTGGATCGTTTTCAGTAGTTATTGTTTTTAACTTGTCAATTAAAGCACGTTTAGCCGTTAAGTTATCTTCCTCTTTGTTTCTGCGGCTATCGTTAGCTTTGTTTCTTTGTTCAAAGAAGTAATCGCAAGCAGAAATAAAACGTTTCCAAATGGTATTTGAGTGTTTCCGATGAACAGGGCCAATCTCTTTCCAGTCTTTTTGAAGTTGAATAAGAGTGTCTGCTGTTTTTTTCCAATCGGTGCTATCTTTTAATGCTTCAGCTTTTTCACATAAAGCCTCTTTTTTTACTAAATTCTCCTCCATTTCCACTTTAGCAGCAGCAAAGAATTCGCTTTTACGTAAGAAGAATTCATCACAAGCCTTACTGAAGCGATCAAAGATTTTAGTATTCATTTTTTTAGGAACAAAACCAATGGTCTTCCATCGGGCTTGAAGAGCAATAACCTCTTTAGTTTTATTGTTCCATACCTTGAAAGAGCTTAACTCATCATAGTTAATATTTTCAACTATCTCACAAATTGTGGTTTTTTGTTCTAAGTTATATTCTTCCTCTTTCTTTAGGTTTTCAAAATGTTTTTGATGTCTCTTATTTATAGCTGTTGAAGCAGACTTAAATCGTTCCCAGACTTCATCTCTTAACTCTTTAGCAACAGGGCCTGTTTCTCTATACACTTCATGTAGTTTTTGAAGTTGGTGGAAAGCAGATACGATGTCAGGTTCATCGATTAATTTCTCTGCTACCTCGCAAAGTCTATTTTTAATCTCAAGATTCTTCTTGAAATCATAATCTCTAAATTCGTTACTTAATTTGAGAACATCATAAAACTGTTCAACGTATTCATCGTATAATTTCCATAGTTCTTTAACCTTACCTTGAGGAACTTGTTTAATCGCATTCCATTCTGTCTCTAAGGCTTTGAAATCTTTGTATAGTGTGTTTGCATCATCAGGAGCAGCTATCATCTCTTTGAGACGTTCTATAATAGCTAGTTTCTTTTGTAGGTTATCCTCTCTGATTTTTTCTATTTCAACAGCGGCTTCTTTTCTTTTGATTCTGATTAACTCAAAAGTTTTTTTGAAATCCTCTTCAAGCTCATCTTTAGGGAAAGTGAAGTTTGTCTCGGCCTCTTCTCCTTCTTTTTCTATAAAAGCTTGTTTGAGTTCTTCCATTTCTGCATTATGTAGTTTGTAAAATGCTTGTTTCAAAGACTCAAGCTCTTGGCGATTAGTATTAATCACATCTTTACTTAAATCTTTGAGATGCTGTAGAATCTCTTTTTTTGTTTCTTCTTTGGCTATAACCTCTATTTCTTTTACTTCTTCAGTAGGTTCAGAGTTAGTTGATTCAGCTTTGTTTTCCGGGGTAACCTCTTCCTTTGGAGATTCTTCTTCTCCTACACCTTCAGTAGCAATAGATTCTTCTGTTTTAGAATCCTCATCTGTAGTCTCTTCAGTTGCAATGGGCTTTTCCGTTTTAGAATCTTCCAATTCTTGTGTTGTATCCTCTTTGTTTTCTGCAACCGAAGCATCTGGTGTTAAATCAGTAGCTTCGTTAGTCTCTACTTTGTCTTTCTCCTTATCATCTGCGTTCAAAGGAAGATTTGTGTCCTGTTCATTCATCATACGTGTATTGTTTTTTTGGATGAAGCCTGTTTCATCACTATAGTTCTGTAGAATACAAATTAATAAAATAAAATCATTACTTCATATTCTTTGCTTTATAAATCTTTGCTATATATAGCAGTATGCGTAAAGATAATTAAAACTCTTAAACTCTTAACAATAAGTTATAAGTGTTTTTAATAAAAAAGTAATAAATAGTTTTTTGTGCTTATTGAAGTTAAAGCGTTGATTCCACCATTTTAGTTAGTTCAATAAACTCGTTAACCGATAATTGTTCAGGTCTCTTGTTGAAAATTTCATATTCTGTTATGCTATTTCCTTTCTGAATTAAGGGTTTAATGGAGTTTCTTAAGGTTTTTCTTCTTTGATTAAAAGTGGTTTTTACCACAGTCTTAAACAGCTTTTCGTTGCAATCTAATGCTTGCGTTTCGTTACGAGTCATTCGTATAACTGCACTTTTTACTTTGGGTGGAGGATTAAATACTCCTGGATTTACCGTAAATAGATATTCCACATCATACCAAGCCTGTATAAGTACACTTAAAATGCCATAAGTCTTACTTCCTGGTCCTGCAGCAATTCGTTCGGCTACCTCTTTTTGAATCATACCCGTGCAGCAAGGAATCATCTCTTTGTTTTCTAGCATTTTGAAAAATATCTGACTGGATATGTTATAGGGGTAGTTGCCTGTAAGAACAAATGGTTTATTATTAAAAAGAGAGGGTAGATCTAATGTTAGAAAATCAGCTTCTACTATTTGGTCTTCAAGTTCCGGAAAGTTGTTTTTTAAATAATCAACAGACTCAAAATCTAACTCTACAACCTTTATTGGGCGATCCTTTGTTATTAAAAATTGAGTAAGTACTCCCATGCCCGGACCTACTTCTAAAATAGGGGTATCAGGATAAGAATCTACAGTATCAGCTATACGCTGGGCTATCTTTAAATCAGTTAGAAAGTGTTGGCCTAGAAATTTTTTTGGACGTACAGAACTCATTCTTTAAGTTAAAATAGTTACTTTTGTGTAGCAAAGGTATAGATTTTGCCACAGAAACAGACAGAAAACATGAAGAAACTACTCCTTAAGACATTTAAAATTCTTTTGCCATTAGTCTTAGGTGCATTTATCCTTTATTGGGTTTATAAAGATTTTGATTTTTCGCAATTATCTATCGTTTTTCATCAAGATTTTCATTGGGGATGGATGTTGGTAGCTCTGTTTTTTGGTGTGTGGAGTCATATATTTAGAGGTTGGCGATGGTTGTTATCCCTTGAACCTTTACAACAATACCCTAAAAAGAGCAATAGTGTATATGCCATTTTTGTTGCCTATGCCGCAAATTTAGTCCTACCAAGAGTAGGAGAAGTTTCACGCTGTGGTATATTATTTAAATACGATAAAATTCCTTTCAATTTGTCATTAGGAACATTAGTAACTGAACGTCTGATTGATACCCTTTGTGTATTATTTATTGCCTGCTTAGCTTTTCTGCTACAACTCCCTCAGTTTCTCTCTTTTTTCTCTTCTACAGGAACTAGAGTAAATAGTTTTATTGATTTATTGACCTCTCTTAATTTTTACCTTTGGGTTGTTTTAATAGTTGCTGCTATTTTTGGCTTGATTTATATGGTAAGAACCTTATCCTTTTTTACTAAAGTGCGAAGAATAGTATGGGAAATATGGCAAGGAGTGATTTCTTTGAAAAATGTAAAAAATAAGTGGCTTTATATCTTTTATACTCTGGCGATCTGGGGCTGTTACTTTTTAGAATTCTATCTCACCTTTTATTGTTTCTCATTTACTCAACACTTGGGTGTGTTAGCCGGATTGGTACTGTTTGTCTCCGGAAGTATTGCGGTGATAATACCTACACCCAATGGAGCTGGACCATGGCATTTTGCTATTATTGCTATGTTATCACTCTATGGTGTATCTGTAGTGGATGCAGGAATATTTGCTCTATTAGTGCACGGAATTCAAACTCTTTTAGTAGTATTGTTAGGAATATATGGATTAACGGCTTTGCCGTTGTTAAATAAAAATAAATAATTATGGAAACCATTCAAAATTTATCTCCCCAAGGAGTATGGAAAAACTTTTATGCATTAACTCAAATCCCCAGACCTTCACATCATTCTGGGCCAATAACCGAGTTTTTATTAGACTTCGGGAAAAAGTTGGGTTTAGAATCATTTACTGATGAAGTAGGCAATGTGATTATACGTAAGCCTGCATCTCAAGGCATGGAAGATAGAAAAGGAGTGATTATTCAGGGGCATATGGATATGGTTCCTCAAAAAAATAAAGAAACAAAGCACGATTTTAAGACCGATCCTATTCATGCATACATTGATGGTGAATGGGTTAAAGCTAAAGGAACAACACTAGGAGCTGATAACGGGTTGGGACTTGCTGCTATGTTAGCCATTTTAGAAGATACGACCTTAAAGCACGGTCCGTTAGAGATGTTGATTACGATTGATGAAGAAACCGGAATGGTAGGTGCTTTTGGTTTAAGTCCTGAGACATTACAAGGAGATATCTTATTGAATTTGGATTCGGAAGATGAGGGTGAGCTGTTTATTGGATGTGCTGGAGGAACGGATGTTTCAGCAACTCTTTCTTATCAGGAAGTTCTACCTGATCCTGAAGACGAGGCTTATTTAATAACTCTTAATGGATTGATGGGTGGACATTCAGGTATGGAAATCAATCAGGGAAGAGCAAATGCCAATAAACTTATTGTACGTTTCCTACATGATGCTGTAAGTTCCTGTGAAGCCCGTTTGGCCAGCTGGGAAGGTGGAAATATGCGTAATGCTATTCCTCGCGAGGCACATGCTGTAGTAACCATTCCTCAAGGAAATTTTGAAGTACTCCAAGAGTTGGCTAATGAGTATCAGGAACTTTTCAATAGTGAGTATGGTGAAATAGAAGGTACTATAGTATTAAAGGTGGAGAAACAAGGACTTCCCGAATTTATTGTACCCGAAGAGATTCAAGATAACTTTATTCAGGCTGTTTATGCCTGTCAAAATGGGGTGATGCGAATGATTCCGTCTATCCCCGAAGTCGTTGAAACTTCATCTAACTTAGCTATTGTGAAAATCGGTGGAGGTAAAGCTGAGGTTGAGATCTTGGCAAGAAGTTCTAACGATAGCATGAAAGATTTCTTGACCACCAGTTTAGGTGCTTGTTTTTCTATGGCCGGAATGAAAGTGGAATTTAGTGGTCAATACTCCGGTTGGCAACCTAATACAGATTCGCCAATCCTACACGCTATGCAGGAAACATACAAAGATTTATATGGTGTAGAACCCAAAATACAAGTAATTCATGCCGGGTTGGAGTGTGGTATCATTGGTGCAGTTTATCCTGACTTGGATATGATTTCGTTTGGTCCTACCATTCGCTCACCTCATTCACCCGATGAAAGAACGTATATACCTTCGATTGCCAAATTCTATGATTTTTTGATTGCTGCTTTAGAAAAAACACCTAGGAAATAAACAGATATTTCGCTTATAAGAGGAAAATGCAATAATGATAAGGGGTGTACTTTAATTTAAAAAGTACACCCCTTTTTTGTCTTCTAGTAAACATAGTGTCAGTTTATAGGCTTTTAATTTATTACTAAAATAAAAAAACATATTTTCTTTCTCTGAATTGTTAGGGCACAAATAGTATGGTTTTTATATTATTGTTCCATGAACATACGTGTAGCTCTCCTTCTATGCGAAATATAGAAGCCAAACACATCACTTTCTTTAGAGTTAATCAGTTTTACTATTGTATTATGTTGTGTATTATGATCCTACTTGTTGAGCGTGAAAAGGGATAGATAAACAGGCTATTTGCTCTCCTTTTGAGAACCAAATTATCATTCTTAAAAACAGCCCCTCTTTTGTGCTTTGTAAAGGGCTTTTTGTCGGTCCTAGACCCAAGGCCTTTCGGTCCTAGACCGAGCACCCTTCAGTCCTAGACCGACACCCCTTCGGTCCTAGACCGATGAATTTTATCTTTTAATAAAGGAGA
Organism: uncultured Bacteroides sp.; assembly: GCA_964528875.1. Taxonomy (GTDB): domain Bacteria; phylum Bacteroidota; class Bacteroidia; order Bacteroidales; family Bacteroidaceae; genus Bacteroides_E. The sequence goes on from CAZGUI010000005.1 coordinate 12,827, forward strand.
AGACACGTATTTTTAGTTTAGTCTGACCTGCTCTTTCTATTTGTTTTTTTCTTTCAAAAAAATATAAGAATAGTAGGTCGTTTGGAGGATACCCCCGTACTTTATATGTTAAATAAAGTTCCGACTATAATCTGTTTAGATTCTGCCTGTCTAATAGAAAGAGGAGGCTTTAATCGTGCTTGGTACAATAAATGAAACGATAGGCGATAAATAAAAGCTTCTAGACGAGTTAGTGTGATTTTCATTTATAGAAATTTATGTAAATAAAATGAAACATAATTTTGACTGTCAGTTTATTTTTATACCTTGTTTTAACAGAATAATAAAAATAACACTAGATATGAAAGTAGAAGGATACATAACAATCGCATTTTTACTGTTTTTTCCTCTTTTTTTAGGAGCACAATCCTATAAAAAATTGTGGGAAAATGTGGAGAATGCTGAGAATAAGAATTTACCTAAAACGGTAATGCAATGGACACAGACCATTTTAATGAAAGCGGAAAAGGAAAATAATATTGGACAATGGTATAAAGCAGGAGTTTATACTTTTAATAAACAACAAACCATTGAACCGGACAGCTTGATTCGTATGCTAATGAAAGGAGAGCAACGGTTGAAAAAACTCAATGATCCAATTGAACAAGCACTAATGCATTCTTTATTAGCCGAAGTATATTACAATGCCGGATTAAATTATGGTGCTACTAATAGAACTGCTGTTGATGATGAATTAGATGTGACAAAACTGAAGTCTTGGGGAGCTAATCAAATAGTAAAAGCCGTTTTGCAACATTTAGATGCTTCACTAGAGGCTAAAGAATTACTATTAACTCGTTCCGGAAAAGAATACCTGCCTTTCTTTGAATTAGGAGAATCAAGCGATAACTTTAATCACGATTTATATCATGTTTTAGCTTTTAAACGTATTGATTTATTGAGGGGGTTACTTAATAGCTATTTTAGGGAAGAATCAACAGGTGAATATAGTAAAGAAGTAGTCCAAGAAAGAGTGGATGAGGCCTACAAAGAATTTATTGAAGTGTATAAGGAAAAGAATAATGCGGTAGCACAATTATTAGTAAAGTTGAATCGTTATTCTTTGGAATACAGGCGGGAAGAAAATGTGGATATACTTGATGAATGGATAGAAGAGTATAAGGCCTATCCGGAAATAGTGGAGGTTTATGAAAAGAAAGCACAATTTTATAGGTTTAGAGAACCTAAAAAGGCACTAGAGGTATGTAATGAAGCGTTGAGTCTTTATCCTAACTATTACAGAATAAACACTATTAAATATATTAAAGAACAACTCTTAGCTCCCGAACTAAGAGTGAGTATTTCCAATAAAGTGTATCCCGGTGAAGAGTTTCAATTGAATATTACTTATAGGAATTTATCTAACTATACGTTAAAGTGGTATAAAGCAGATCCTGATACTTATAATGAGGATTTAAGTGCTGCACAGCGTTTGGCAAAGGCAAAACTATTCTCTTCTCAAGAGTATAAATTATTACCCTCTTCTGATTATACATCTAAAGATACTACTATTGCCCTTGTTGCACCTCCTGTAGGGTTGTATCTACTAGAAGTTGCTGCAAAAGGAGAACGAAAAGAAAAATATAAGCATATTCCTGTGGTTACATCCACTCGTTTCAAAGGTTTATACGTTACTCCCGATGCTAATACTATTGAATTAACTGTTGTAGATAATTTTACAGGTCATCCCATTCCGAATGCCTCTGTCTCTTTGTACAACAAGAAAAGAGAGTTTATAAAACGTGTTAATGCAGATGACAAAGGGATGGTATTTATTGCAAGAGATAAGTCCGAGCCAAGCTATTATAAAATAACCGATGAAAAAGATAAGGCCATGAGACTGGAGAGGATCGACTTATCTACTTGGTCTAAGGGAGTTTCGTCTGAAGATAAACAAGTGGAGCTATTGACAGATAGAATGATTTATCGTCCCGGTCAAACCTTATATATAAAAGGAGTACTTTATCATAGAGAAGAAAATTCATTGAATACGCTTGGTAATCAATCCATTGAAGTTCAAATTTTTGATGCTTCTCACAAAGAACTAATTAAAGAGCAAGTACAAACAAATGCTTATGGTTCCTTTACTTTGAATTATACCCTTCCTTCTTCCACTATGAATGGAATGTTCTCCATTAGAACCCCTTATGGCTCAACTTCTGTTCGAGTAGAAGAGTATAAACGTCCCTCTTTTGAATTGACTTTTGATACTTTGAAAACTAGTTATCAGTTAGGCGATGAAGTAATGATTACAGGAACTGCCCATACTTTCAGTGGAATACCTATAACCGAAGGTGAATTACAGTATACGTTTACTCGTGCTTTCCAGTATTGGCATTTTTTCCCGGGACATAAACAAACGTTAGATCGAAGTAAGGTTGCATTGAATGATAAAGGAGAGTTTGCAATCCCCGTTGAATTAATTGCTGATGATAATGATCCCATTTGGGGCTATTATAATTACACATTAGAAGTATCGTTGACTAATGTTGCAGGCGAAACACAAACTGAGAGCTATTCTCTTTTTGCCGGTAAACGCTCCTTGTTGATTACTTCCGATTTGGAAGGAACAATCTGTAAGGATCAATCCATTAATACCCAATTTAAAGCAACTAACTTGAACCAAAAAGAGGTAGATGCCGTAGTCAAAGTCTTACTGTATGAAAATCGAGGAGAAAAAGACTGGGATGAGTCAACAGCTAAAAAAGTATATGAACAGGAGTTTAAGGCAAATAAAGAAGTTACTTTAGATTGGACTTCTATTCCTTCCAATAAATACAAGCTGCTTCTGTTGTCAAAAGATGCTCAAGACAGAGATGTGCGTTTTGAGCAAGATATTCGTCTGTTTTCATATCGTGATGCCCATCCTCCTGTAGATAAAGGCATTTGGTTACAGACTATAAATGATAGTTTTAACGAAGATACACCGGCAAAGATAGCTTTTGGTACGGCTGATGAAGATGTTTATGTGTTTTATGAGATCTACGATGCTAAAAAAAGAATAGAACGTAAAGAACTCAAGTTTAATAATTCCTTTGAGGTCCTAACTATTCCTTATTTGCCTGAATATAAAGATGGTGTGGTTCTCTCTTTTTGCTATGTTAAAGGTGGAGAGACCCATGATATTCGTAAAACACTTAAAAAAAGGATTAAAGAGGATCGTATTCAAGTGAAATGGGAGGTATTCCGAGATCGATTAACTCCCGGAGAAAAAGAGGAATGGAAAGTGGTATTACTAGATCAAGAAGGAAAGCCGGTAGATGCTGAATTTCTTGCTTTAATGTATGATGCTTCTTTAGATAAAATATGGAAATATGATAAATTATGGAAAACATCTTATCGTCATGTTTTACCTTATCTTCATCAGCACAACAGATCTTCTTTTAGTTCTTATATTGTAGTGATGTTTAATCAACAAAGCTATGTGGTAGATCAGCTCATTTATGATACGTATTTATCACCTATTGTGAGTACCGGTATTTATAATGTTCTTTCTGGAGGAATTAGGGTTAGAGGGGCTTCTTTACCTTTGGCAAAGCAAGAATCAGCTATTGCTCTAGCCGATAGCGATAGTCCGGAACAGGTGTTTTTTGAAAGTGAAGTAGTTGAAGTGAAGTCTGCTGTTGTTGAAGACGAGGCATTGCGTTCTGATTTTGCAGAAACAGCTTTTTTCTACCCTCAATTAAGAACGAATGAAAAAGGAGAGATTACCTTTTCCTTTACTGTACCTGAACAATTGACCCGTTGGAACTTCAAAGGTTATGCGCACTCTAAAGATATGAAACTAGGTGAATTATTAGATGAGGTAGTGACCGCTAAGGAGTTTTCCATTCAGCCTTATTTCCCTCGCTTTGTTCGTCAGGGCGACCGGGTAGTACTATCTTCCGTGTTGACCAATCAGTCGGACAAACAAGAGAGTGGAACAGTTAGTTTTGTGTTGTTTGACCCTTTTACTAATAAAGTATTAGTAGAACAAAAACAAGACTTCTCAGTTGAGGCTCAAAAGACTCAAGGGGTGAGTTTTACTTTTGATGTTCCCGAAGAGAACGAAGTTATAGCTTGTCGTATCATAGCTAAAGGAAAGAACTTTAGCGATGGTGAGCAGCAGGCTTTACCCGTTTTGTCCCGTCGTGTTGCCTTGACCGAAAGTGAGACATTCTTTGTTCGAGATGAAAATGAGAAGAAAATTGCATTGAATCAGTTGTTCAACAAAGGTAGTTCAACAGCCACACATAAAGAGATGACGTTAGAATTTAGTGGTAACCCGGCGTGGCTCGCCATTCAGGCACTTCCTGTATTACAACAACCCCAAAGTGAGAATGCTATCTCTTGGGCTGCTGCATTGTATGCCAATGAAGTTGCATCTTATATTCTAAACAGTAATCCTACAATTAAAAAGACTTTGGATGCCTGGCAAAAACAAAACATAGGTAAAGAGGATTTATTAACTCCTTTGATGAAAAATAGAGAGTTAAAGAGTATTCTTCTTGAAGAATCTCCTTGGTTATTAGATGCTAAAACTGAGGCAGAACAACAAGCTCGTTTGCAAACACTTTTCGATATGAATCAGGTGTTAAATAACAGATATACAGCAGAGCTTCGATTGAAGGAGTTACAACTGTGGGATGGTGGCTGGAGTTGGTTTAAGGGGATGACAGGAAGTAAATACATCACCTCTTTTGTAATGGAGACTCTTATACGGCTCGATCAATTAGTGGGGCAGGAGGTTTCTGATGAAACCAAAGAGATGAGGGCTCTAGCTATAGACTATCTCCACCGTGAAGGAAAGAAAGAGTATGAACGAATCAACCAATTAAAAATGAAACGGTTGACTGATACAGGATTAAGATATCTTTATTTAGTAGCTTTAGGAGATTTGAAGGTACCTACAGAATATCAACCTGCATATAATGGGTTCGTAAAATTAGCTCCTTTCTTCTTAAACGAGGGGACTATTGCACAAAAAGCTAAGGCAGCTTATGTTTTGAATTACAATGGAAAAACCAAAGAAGCCAAAGAAATTTTAGCTTCATTGAAAGAATATTTGGTTCAGACCGAGGAAAAAGGAATGTATTTTAGTCAGCTGGATGGACAATCTACGCTTTGGGGTGCAAACAAAATAGCCTCTCATGTTTATGTTTTGGAAGCGTTTGATGAAATAATGAAAGATGAAGAGGTAGTAAACGAAATGAAACTTTGGCTGTTGAGTCAAAAGAGAACACAACAATGGGAAAGTCCAATATCTACAGTTGATGCAGTGTATGCTTTGATGTTTAGAGGTAGAGCGGACTTTTCTTCTGACAAAAAAATAACCTTAAGTTATGGAAAGGAAACCATTGATGTACAAAAGACTTCATTATTACCTTCTGTGGCGTATGTGAAAAAAGCAATTACTAAAGATAAGAAAGGTCAGTTTCCTAAAGAACTAAAAGTCAAACAAGAGAACAAAGGTTTTGCCTGGGGTGCTGTATATGCGCAATTCCAGGAAGATGTTGCTCAGGTTCAAACACACGGAAAGGAATTAAAAGTGGAAAAACAACTTTATGTGGAGCGTTTGAATAATGGGGTAAAGACTTTGAAGCCTATCACTGCTAATGAATCGTTGAAAGTAGGTGATATTGTAGTATCTCGTTTGATTTTAACTACTGACAGAGCGTTAGACTTTGTTCACTTGAAAGATGAACGGGGAGCTTGCTTTGAACCTATTGAATCGCTTTCGGGTTATCAATGGGGGAAAGAGCTAGCTTATTACTTAGATGTGAAAGATGCTTCCACAAATTATTACATTGATTCTTTAGCTAAAGGAGTAAAAGTAATAGAGAATCATTATCGGGTAGCACGTCAGGGAGAGTATGAAGGAGGTATTGTTACTTTTCAATCGGTTTATGTACCCGAATTTACCGCATATGCAGCGTCGCAACGTATAGTCGTTCAAGAATAAATATGAAAGTGTAATTCGATCGGTTTTTAAGGGAGTTTAAGTGTGAAAAGTAAACATTCACGATTGAACTCCCTTTTTTCAATTAAAATCTTCTATTTTTGTATTTAGAACAAAATGATTAGACCCCTAATTTATGAAACGATTATTATTTTTATTCTATATATATATATTTGCCTACGGAGTAACCTTAGCACAACCCCGATTAACATCAGACGTACAAACCATAGCGGTGGGGCAAGTACAGTGGAAAGACCCCATACGAGTGAAGTATACTCTGACCAATACAGGGGATTCACCTTTGGTGCTAACCGATGTTACTACCTCGTGTGCTTGTGCGGTAGCCTATTGGACACAAAGTCCCATATCACCTCAATCTCAAGGTATCATTGAAGTTGAGTTTGATGCGGAGATGTTAGGCTCGTTCCATAAATCTGTGGCAATTTATAGTAACTCAACTCCTAGTTTGGTTTATTTATATTTTACTGGAGAGGTGGTCAGTGAAATTACCGATTTCTCTAAATCTCATCCTTATAATATGGGAAATATTTTGCTGGATAAAAAAGATTTAATCTTCCCTGAAACTTATATAGGAGACAAGAAAGCAATATCTATGAATATAGTGAATCAAACAGGAGTGAGTTATCGTCCGGTTATAATGCATCTGCCTTCTTTTGTTGAGATGAATGCAGAACCTGAAATTTTACAAAAAGGAGAAAAAGGAACGCTTACTTTTACATTGAATGCCGAGAAACAGTTGGGATATGGATTGTATGAAACTCCTGTCTATCTTTCCCGCTTTTTGGGGGATAAGGTGGAAAAAGACAATGAAATGTTGCTAAGTGTAATGATTTTGCCTCATAAACCGTTAGTACAAAGCCAATCGGCTCAACTTAAAATAGCTTCAAATACGTTGGATTTCAGCTCAAAACATAAAACCTCTGAAACCATTCAAATTATGAATAGTGGAAAATCAGAATTAGTGATTTATAAAGTACAGGTTTTCCATCCTTCGGTAAAGATTCAGCTGAACAAAAATAAAATACACCCTGGTCAACAGGCTAAGCTGAAGATCAGTATTGATAAAACAGTTAAAGGAAATAACGGTGAAGAAAAAATAATATTGATAACCAATGATCCTGTTTTCCCCAGTAAAGAGATTATTATAAAACGATAAAAGTATGAATCATCCTGAGAATGATAAGCAATATAAAGGTTTAATTGTGAATTCGGGAGTTTCGAAACCCTCTTCTGTGAACCCGGCCTACAATAAAAAACGAAAGCGTGCCAAAGAATATTCTCTCTCTGATTATGTAGAAGGTATACGCAAAGGGGACGTTGCTCTATTGAGTAGGGCTGTAACGCTGATAGAAAGCGTGAATCCTGATCATTATGCTTTGGCACAAGAAGTCATTGAAAAATGTCTTCCTTATGCCGGTAAATCGTATCGTATTGGGATAAGTGGAGTTCCGGGGGCAGGTAAAAGTACCTCCATCGATGCCTTTGGATTACATGTTTTGGAGCGAGGAGGAAAGTTGGCTGTTCTAGCCATTGACCCAAGTAGTGAGCGAAGTAAAGGGAGCATATTAGGGGATAAGACACGTATGGAAAAACTTTCCGTCCATCCTCGTTCTTTTATTCGTCCCAGCCCTTCAGAAGGTTCATTAGGAGGTGTGGCTCGTAAAACTCGCGAGAGCATCGTGTTGTGTGAGGCAGCAGGTTATGATACTATTTTTGTGGAAACCGTTGGAGTCGGACAGAATGAAACGGCTGTACACTCCATGGTGGATTTCTTCTTGTTGATTCAACTGGCAGGCACAGGTGATGAGTTACAGGGTATTAAACGAGGAATTATGGAGATGGCAGATGGTATCGTAATTAATAAAGCCGATGGCGATAATGTTCAAAAGTCGGAATTAGCTGCCAATCAATATCGTAATGCATTGCATCTGTTTCCCCCGGCAGAATCGGGTTGGATACCTAAAGTGATGACTTACTCAGGTTTTTATAACCTAAGAGTAAAAGAGGTGTGGGATATGATTTATGAGTACAGAGATTTTGTTAAAGACAATGGTTATTTTGATTATCTCCGGAACGAGCAAAATAAGTATTGGATGTACGAATCTATCAATGAGAAACTAAAAAATAATTTCTACAACAACGAAGAGATTCAAGCTTTATTGAAAGAGCAGGAAGAACAAGTGAGAATAGGAAAAATCACCAGCTTCCAAGCAGCTAATACATTGTTGGATACCTACTTTAAGGGATTAGTTTAATTCAATCAACCAACTTTCTTTTTTGGAAAGCTTTATTTTCATAAAATCGAACCATTGTGTTTTCTAAGGCCACACAATCTTAATTGGAACTATTAAAGTCAAGTTTATTCCTTCTTCTATAGGCTAACTGATTGTCTATTATCTATATATATACTTTATCAGCAATTAAAAAATGCAGACTGAAGAGATATATTCTAGATCGAAGAAATTATACTGTCAAGACCACTAACCTGAGTTCGATTAATAAAAGAGTGGATATCCTAACTTATTTTAGACAATCAGTTAGGATATTCAATTAACAAATAAATGTGATTGTAAAACACAGAAGTTTTTCAGGAGTACTGCTCTACATAATGGCTGGAGAATGACATTTGTTGAGTATTTAATTTGATTCGTTTCATTAGTAAGTGTAATAAACACCTATAAATCAGGTAATAATGAAGCAGCTTTGAGGGGGATTGTCGTGCAAAGGTCTTCCTTTGTTTGTTTTTTATGTTATTAGTCATAACATAATGCAATGTAATAATTAAATGAAAGAAAAGAGGTTGAGTATAATAAGAATACTCAACCTCTTCTACTTTAATTTCAAGCTTTCATATATAGTTCATATTTTTACTTTTGACTATCTGTGATATCCTTTACTAGACTATTAATATAGACTTCAATATTATCATATGCAGTACTTAAATTCCGTTGGTTTGCATCATTTTTTTGTGGATTTAGATTCATACTTATTTCCCATTCATCAGGCATACCATCATTGTCTGAATCAAGTGGAGCTTCTTCTTGTTTTAAATTAGGCCATGCACTCCAATCATGTGCTGCTCCTAAAGGTTTTAAATCTTCTTGACTATCAATTAATCCAAACTTTGGGTGATTCTTGCTTTTCCAATCTATGTTCGATTCCGGATAATTGTTTCCATATCCATTGTATTTTGATAATCCTTTAAATTGAGCAGTTCCGGTCTTTGTTTCCTCAATAATTCTTTCATCTATATCGTCTCTATGTAAAGAGTGTCCTGCATATTGTAATACTTTTTCATATGCTAATTCAGCTGTATGAGTATTTATTGGTGATAAATTTAAAGGACTGGTTAATTCTATTAGAGTTCTGTCTGCCTGTATATATCCTTCTTCTGCTGATCTATTGTTGATTTTTACACCTAACCAATTGTTTTCAGAGACTAGAGAATTGTCATTAAAAGTGTTTCCTGAAATGTATAGTTTTCCCCATATCCCCTTGATAGCATCAAAGACGCCACCTCCAGGGCTCACATCATAGCCAATTAAATTTGTTTTTATTTTATTGTCTGTTGCTGGTCCTGGTTTGTAATAGTTATTTATAATATTGATTTGCATAGCTTCACCACCATAACAACCATTTCCACTCCAATTATAGAAAACATTATTTCTAAGATCAACTTTATCTGTACCCATATTCTTTGCTCCTGGACCAAAGCGAGGAGTTCGACTATCATGATGAGCCATTAAATTATGGTGGAAAGAGGCATTAACACCACCCCAGATTGCACCATATCCATGAGGTCCTTTGGAGTGATTTGAGAGCCTTAGGCTTTCAGATATTATGCACCATTGCATTGTGAAATTTGTATTGTCATAAAAAGAGGCACATTCATCAGTACTCCAACTTATAGAACAATGATCAATGATAACATTATCTGTTTGACGTCCTCCTAGTGCATCATCACCATCTGATCCTGTGCTAATTTTGTCTCCCATTCTAAATCTCATATAACGTATAATAATGTTATCTGCTGATACACTTACGGGAAAATTGGCAATACATATACCATCTCCTGGGGCAGTTTGTCCTGCTATTGTTAGATCACCATTTTTTATACTTATGGCTGATTTTAGATAAATTGTTCCAGAAACATTGAATACTATAATTCGTTTCTCTTTTTGTTCAATTGCATGTCTAAAGGTTCCTTTTTTGTTGGAGTCTTCTAAGCTATTAACTATATATACTTTTCCCCCACGACCACCGGTAGCATTCATTCCTCCTCCTTCAGCACCAGGAAAAGCATAAGCATCTTCTTTTATTGGATTAAATTCAGATTCATTTGGAGGTGTAGGTTTTTTGCTTGGACTTTCAAAAATATTAGATGTTTCAGTGCATGCAATTAATGCAAATAATATGATTAGTATGAATATTTTTTTCATAATACAATGTGTTTTTGTAAGCTTACTAGTATTTTACTTGTTTACAAGGAGTCAAAGAACTTTGATTTGACTCCTTGTAGTTAAAATGTGAATATCTGTTCGTAGCTCTAATTATACAAACTTGTTTTATAATTTAATCTCCTTTAATCTGTCCACCAGCGTGGATCTCCTACTTTGCCATCACCTTCAAAACGTACTTGAGGATTAAAGTGAAAATCTCCATTATAAGAATCCATAAAGAGTTCTTCTGAAGAAATCTCTAGAATCTTAGCATCATTAAATTTTCTCGTGTTTTCTATCAAATCCGAAGTTAGATAACACCCAGCAAAACTTAAATAATTAGTATAATCACCATTTCCTGAATTAATTTTTCCTCCCGCGTTATTTCCAGTAAAGATTACACCTGTTACTGTTATGTTTTTAGGTTGTTTATCTAGGCGTAGAACCTTAGGCATGTTTACAGTATAATTACAGAACGTTGATTGTGTGAATCTAATTTCATCTACTTGTAAACGTACATCCATCACTTGATCTCCAATGTTGAATAAAGTACTTTTTTCAATTATTATACTTCCTAGTGATTTAAGTTTTCCTATGTTTAATAAGCCATAACCACTTAATCCTACATTTTTAATAAAACAATTATTAATATTAATGCGTTCGATGGATGTCTTATCTGTATTAGCTCTAATAAGACTTCTTGGGATTTCACTTATGTAGCAACCTTCAAAGGTTATATTTTCAAAACAATTCTCATTATTTATTTCTATTAGAAATTGTGAGTTCCCATCACTTTCAATGTCTATATATTGTAAATATAGATTTTCCATTGGAGAAGAAAATACAAATTTTGAAATTTTAAGTTTGGGTGTTTTGTTATTAATTACATTACCTGATAAGTATAAATTTTTAATGTTAGCAGGTATTTTTAGTTCATTTATTTCGTAAATATAATTATTGTTAAATGATAATGTAACATCAGGGCTACTTACTTCAGTGAGTAGGGTATTTATATCATCTTCAGGCATTACTTGTATGTTTTCTCCAGAAGATGATCCTAGAGTCTTAAATCTATAACTGCCTCTGCGAACCTTATCTTTGAATATATATGCAAGATAATTTGTACCAAGTTTTAAATCATTTATAACAAGTTCTCCATTTTCTTTTTCTGTAGGTGATAATTCGTGAGGTTTAGCCCAGATTGTATCTGTCTTAACATTTTCATCTTCTTCTCCAGATACAGTTTGTACTAATTCTGCATATTCAATATGAGTTACTGATTCATTTTCAATCCATTGTAAAGTAACACTTGTTGTTCCTGGAGTGGCATTAGTGAATAGTTGTTCATCTGTAGTATCAAAAAATAATTCTACATATCCAGATTCAAGGTCTTGATTCTCATCTATAGCCCTCATACGCACTGAATATCTTGTTGTACCATTTAAATCTTTGAAAATGGTTCGATATTCAGTTTTTACAGCTGTATTTTCTTTGTTATAAGGAGTTAATGTAT
>CAZGUI010000005.1:24876-51670 GCA_964528875.1 uncultured Bacteroides sp.
GTTCGATATTCAGTTTTTACAGCTGTATTTTCTTTGTTATAAGGAGTTAATGTATCTGTTAAAATTTCTATCGTATTAACAATGTTGTCAAAAAGTAAACTATCTCCTTCACTAAATTCAAATATATATTTTGTTGCATTATTTACTCCTCTATAGCTTAAAATTGCATAGGTGGGTTTTACTTCAATTACTTCAAATTTAGTTGATCGGAACAATCTTTCGTGTCCTTCTTCAATAGGCCAATTATTACTATCTTCACAAGAGAGCGTTGTGAAAGATAATATCCCTATTAATATATATAATAATCTTCTTATTTTCATGATTTTATTTCTTTACAGTTATTGAGCGGTATTATCATATCCATATGAGTTTGATAATTTTCCATTCGATTTATATATGTCGTCATAATATATCGAGAATAAATGGCGATAATTACAAACCCCATTGCCTATTGTATATCCCTGAAGTCTATTCTGAATTAAATCACCATATTTCAAGGTGCTTAATAGTTGACTATAGTCATATGACTTTCTTAAACCTGAAGCACAAACAAGTATTTTGGTTGCATTTTTTACTAAATTATGATTTTCAGTAACAGCTCCTTCTTTTAAGTCCCAATAAGTACTCGGGAACCATTTTACTTCAGTGTAAAGTTTTTCGTCTGGATTAGCCGCTCTTTTATAGTAAAAGTTTGCTGTACTAAAATCTATAAATTCCTTTTTCTCATCATACTTAAAATAAAGCATATCTGGAAAATCGCTTGGCTCGTAGGTTTTATCAAAAATATCTATTGAATGAGACCCATCTAACATATAAAGCATCGCTTTTTTCATTTTTTCAATTTTACTATCTAAAAGACCCCAACGTATTAAGTCTAATTTCCGAATACCTTCACCTCCAAATTCCCAAGCGCGTTCATTTACAATAGCATCAAAAAAATCAACCGTTGTATAGTCTTTTACGGATTCTATATCTGAACCAAAAGCTCTTTCTCTTACAATTTCCAAAGCATTGCTTGCACTTATCTTTGCGGTTTCATTTATTGTGTTTATCCCTTTTTCGAGTGCATGCCGAGCTTCAGCAAACATAAGTAGGACATCAGAATAACGCATTACAATCCAATTGATACCAGTTGGTGTTCTAGCTGAAGCAGTTAATGCAATAGATCGATAAGAATCGGCGGTCCAAAAGAAACTCCATTTTCCTAATCGAACATTCATAATATCAGCTTGCATAACTTCTTTGTTTGTTGATCCTTCTTTTTTGTATATAGGCCAATAACAAGCATAGTCTCTGCGTTGATCTTTTTGATTAAAAGAGTAAAAATAATATGCGTTAGTACTTACATATGTTCCACCGAACCCTCTTGATCCAAAACCTAAGTTTCCATCCATCGCACGCCCCATTAATGTTCCTATATCCCCACTGTAACCTACACCATTTGCAACTTCAAATAAATTTTCATTATGTGAGTTATATTGTAAACCACAAACTGTTTTCCAAATATCTCCATAGCTCGGATCTAAACCATGTGGGTTTTGTGGATCTCCAATGATTTCAGCACATTGTTGTTCAGCTATCTCATAATAGTTTTTCCAGTTTTTAGGGCGACCAATGTAATAATCTCCAACCTCTTCCATACCTGGGTTTTGTTCAGTATTGGGATAATGTTCTACATTGATATCATTAGGAAAAGTTTTACCATCACGTATAGACCAACCTCCAGCAAATAAAGCAATACGAGCAAGTAGGCCTTTAGCAAAACCTTTTGTTATTCGTTCGCAATTATAGTCGGCAATTTCTCCGACCCATGGTAGATAATCGATAGCTTCTTGCATATCCTTTATAATACTTTCATAAATACTATCACGATCCGTTTTTCCTATATATACATTTGAGAGATCTGAATTAGACATACCTTCTTTAAAAGGTATATCACCCCAACGGCGCACCAATTCAAAGTATGATAATGAGCGAAGTACTAAGGCTTCTCCTAAGTATCGTTTCATAGGGATAGAGCCATTATTAAATGCTTGAGATGACCGTATGCCATCTACAGCTGTACTCGCTAATTCAGCCATCTTAAAAATATACCCCCATTGAAGAGTTTTGTTATACCAGTCACACCAATAATTTGCTGCTCCCGAGTCACTTGTTTTGTCTTTTGCGGGATCTTCTTGAAAAGAACTAGCTTGCTCAATATCAGAAACACCTTGCCAGTTTACTGACATCTTCTGTCCGTATACATAGGTTCCTGCTAACTGTGAATATACACCTAAAATAGCGGATCTAGTCATTCCTTCATTTTCAAAAACATTCTGTGAGTTTTGTTCGGAAGGAGATGAAGTATCAAGAAAATCAGAACAAGAGGTTAATAGTATAAAACCTATTGTTAGTATATTTAATAAATACTTTTTATTCATAATATGTTGATTTAGAAAGTTATATTTAATCCAAAAATATATGACTTAGCTTTAGGATAAGCCGATTTGTCATAACCAGGAGTCATAGCTTTACCTGTATTTACTTCAGGATCTTGTCCACTGTACGCAGTCCAGCAAAAAAGGTTGGAGCCAGTGGCGTAAACTCTTAAAGATTTTACTCCAAATTTATTAGTTAAACTTTTAGGTAAAGTATATCCTAAAGTTAATGTTCCTAAGCGTAAAAAAGATCCATCTTCTACAGCCCAATCTGTTGTTATAGAATTATTCATTAATGGATGCCAGATTGTTGCATTAGCATTTATTTCTTCGAGTCGTTCAGGATTGGCATAGTCCCCATAATATATGTTAAGTCCTGTGCTAGGATCTATTGTAGTAAAGCGATTATTAACACTCATTTCACTACTCATATTTTGATATCTTTTTGCTCCAACATAAGAAGTATAATCAATTTTATTCATATTTAATATATCATTTCCATATGACCAGTTAAACATAGCTGTGAGATCTAAGCCTTTCCAACCGGCATTGATACTAAACCCTCCTGTATGTTTTGGTAGAGCATTACCTATTACCTTTCTATCATTGTCTGCATCAATTATACCATCATCATTTAAATCTTTGAGTTTAATATGTCCTGGTCCATAATATCCGCCACCTTTAGATAATACACCGAATGCATCAGGGGCAATATTTTTTCCATTATTATCAGTTTTTAATGCCCATTTTTTAGTTGTGTGATCGAAGTCAAAATCATCAAATGAATACATTCCTTCAACAACATATCCATAGATTAATCCTGTTTCTTGTCCAACAAAAACACGATAGTTATCACTACCAACATCTGTTCCTCCACCAGAAAGAATCATTACATCATTGTTTGCACCATATAAAGCGTTTACTTTATTCTTATTGAATGAGATGTTAAAATTGAAGTCTAAAAAGAATTCTTTTTTATTAATAATGTTAGTATTTAATGTTAATTCTACTCCACGGTTCGTGGTTTGTCCCAGATTTTGATATTGAGTGCCATAACCTGCATTAGAAGGAAGTTGAACTTCCATTATTAAGTTTTTTGTAATATCATTATAAAAATCGAATGTGAAATTTAATCGATTATCAAAAAAACCTAAATCTGCGCCTATATTAGTTGAAAATTTAGATTCCCATGTTAAATTTTCATTTCTTAATCTACTACTTGGTTGTAAACTACTCTGTCCTATTTCATTTTGAAAATATAAGTTTCTAAGATTAGTTACAGGAGAGTAGGTTTGACGCCAGTAAGAGCCCACTCGTGCATTTCCCGATTTACCATAACTAAGACGCCACTTTAAGCTTGAAAGCCAATGTTTCGTTTTTTCCATGAAAGGTTCATCAGACATACGCCATGCTGCAGATGCTGCAGGAAAAATACCCCATTTGTTTCCAGGAGCAAAGACATTTGTTCCATCCGCTCTAAGAGTAAAATTAAGATAGTATCTATCTTTAAACATGTAGTTAGCTCTACCAAAATAAGATAAACTTCGTCCAGGTTCATTTATGGTTGTGTATGTCGGTTCAGCTGTACCGTTATTCCACATAGAAAGTATATCGTTTACATTATAATCATTGGGAAAATAATCAGAAGTAACCTTCATTTGGTCTTTTTCAGAATGTATAGCTTCAATACCAGCCATTGCCTCTAAACTGTGTTTTTTTACTTTGAACTTATAATTTAACACTGTTCTTAATGTCCAATTTTTAGCATTCCAATAATCACGAATTCCAACAGGCTGTCCTGCTGTTTGATTTGCTTTACTTGTGTTTTTGAGGTATATATTATCGGTTCTGTCAAAACTATATCCATATGTTCCTTCGGCTCTCCATTGTAATCCTTTTATTACATCCCATATAAGTGCTATATTATAAGAATTATTAAACTTGGTCTGTTTCCTGTATTCATTAACAATGTTAAAATATGGGTCATTTAGGCTGCTTATATTCTCAATAATCCCATCGTCCCCACTTAGATCTTCATCTGTTAAATCAGTTAATGTACCAATTGGAGGATACTTTACACAGTCTCTTAACTTAGAGCCACTTGAAACGCTTGGTCCATCAATAATACGATTTGTCATTTTGATGTTGAAGTCCATCCTTAGTTTTTTATTGAAGTTCTTGTTTATCTTTATATTAAGATTATCACGACGAAATTGAGAAGTTTGCATAATATAAGTTTCATCATCATGAGTATAACTTAGGCTATAAACAAGATCTTCACTACCTCCATTAATATTAATGTTGTAGCTTTGTTTTAATCCGGTTCTGTCAAATAAATCTCTTTGCCAATTCTTTCCTTTTCTTGACTTGTAAATATCAATATCTTCCCATTGTCCATATCTATCGAAAAAACCAGCATTGGTAGCTGGATCTAATTCTCTTTGTAGATATACATATTCGTAAGGAGATAGGACTTCTGTTTCATTATAAAAGTTATTAAGTCCGATAGAGGTATTTATGGATACAGTTGTTTTTCCTGTTCGTCCACTTTTTGTCGTAACAAGAATAACTCCATTCGCTCCTTTTGCTCCATAAATTGCTGTAGAGGACGCATCTTTCAGTACATCAATACTTTCAATATCTGTTGGAGGTATATCGTCAATACCACTCACTTGGAACCCATCTACAATAAATAGTGGCTCATTACTTTGTGTTATTGATCCTCCTCCACGTACGCGTATACTAACTGATGCATCGGGAGATCCTTCTGTCGTAATTACATTTACACCTGCAAGACGTCCTGTTATTGCACTTGAAGCTGATGTGACAGGTATGTTTTTTAATGTTTTTTCTCCAACAGATGAAATAGCACCGGTTAGATCTTTTTTTCTTGCACTACTATATCCAATAGCAACAACAACAACTTCGTCCAAAGCTTGAAGGTCATCTTTCAGAATTATAGTTAAATCTTTGTTCTCAATTATATTCACTTCTTCTGTTTTCATTCCTACATAAGTGATTACAATTTTCTTTCCTTTCGCTATATTTAAAGTGAAACGTCCATCAAAATCAGTAATTACACCATTAGTAGTATTTCCCTTTTCTACTACTGTTGCACCAATAATTGGTTCATTTAGGGTACTCATAACAGTACCTTTTACTGTCATCTTTTGAGCGGAAATTCCAATTGGTATTATTAAGTATAATACCAACATTAGAAGATACCTACTTCTTGTTTGTTTAAGTTTTTCTTTCATATTTTTATTTATTGATTAACAATGATCTATAGAATTCCTTTTGTAAATGTGTTTTTGAAAAAGTTGATTTTGTTATTTTATCTTTATTTTTTAGTATTTGTTAATATGCAAAACTAGTATATATTTTTAATTGAAGAGGGTAGAAACTGATATTATAAGTGTAATAATAGATAAAATAGCGAAAAGTATGGGTGTTTATTAATTGTTAATTGAAAAAGGTTTGTGGATTTATTTGTGGTTTTTTAATGAAGTTTTTGCCACCTCGTTAGTGATGGGTAAAATACGAGAAAAACAGGTAGTTGTATTATTATTTTAATGTCATAAATTATTTTGAAGGGGTAAGATAATCTAAAATTAAAAGTTTTATCCCTTCATTGTGTGTGATATTTAGGAGGAGCTATTTCTTTCTTACATAAAGAGCTTGATGTAATTATAAAAGAAGATAATGAGGTTGAGGTGATTGCCAAATATGGTGAGGTTAAGTAACTTATTTTTACTGATCAAAATATTTAGAAAACAACAATAATTTAGCAAAATATCTCAAGAAAAGTGATGATATTGATGTGAATGGGATAAACATAATTGATTGTGAAGCCTTTCCATTTTAGTTTCTCTTTTCTTACAAAAGCTGATAGCAACAAAGATAAAATATTTATTAATCCATCATTCTTAAATTTGTTTTCTAGAGAGAATGTTTTAAGCAATCTAAACGAACATTTACCGTTGATATGAATGAACTGATAAGTGAAAGTTTTACCGGGAATATTCATATGCCTAAAGGCTATGAAATATCGGGTGAGCCGATTTTATTCCTAAAAATATGATTCTAAATAATAAGGTTTGCAAATTACTTATAATTCAAGAATATCAGATGAAAGAGTAAAGGTAGAACACAGTTAGGATTCTGTTTACCCTGCAGAAAACTATTCCAAGTTGAAGGATTCTTATGCACAGTTATTATCTAAGTTGAATGAACTTATTCTGTTTTCAAAAAAAGAGCTTTGATTAAAAACATTAGAAATACATTTATTATGTCTTCTTTTCCCTTAATTAGTTTTTGATTTTTCGATGATAAAGGAAACTCGTTGATTTATGATAGATAAGAATGAGATTAATCTATAAGTGAAGTGATATCCTTTTAAATAAGAGGATATCACTTCACTTGTTTGTTTTGAATTTAATAAAGTCCATTTAAGTACACCTCTAAATTGGTATATCCCTCTTTACTCAGCGTCGTAGATTTACCATCAGAAGCGTCTTCAGGATTCAGTCCATTTTTAAGCTCCCAAACATCAGGGATTCCATCACCATCGGTATCTGTTAATGGTTCGCTAGAGGAGTAACCTTTAGTTAAATCTGGCCAGGGACTGATTTCAGTTTTCTCTTGTACATCATGAGGAAGATCTATTAATCCTGGATATAGGTTTGCATCTGTACTTATGCTTCCTTTGTTAGTGGCAGTTCCATCTCTAGTTTCTTCTACAATGCGTTTGTCAATGATGTCTCGTTGTTTAGAGCAACCTGCTTGTTGTAAAACAAGTTGATAAG
Organism: uncultured Bacteroides sp.; assembly: GCA_964528875.1. Classification (GTDB taxonomy): domain Bacteria; phylum Bacteroidota; class Bacteroidia; order Bacteroidales; family Bacteroidaceae; genus Bacteroides_E. The sequence continues at coordinate 32,102 of CAZGUI010000005.1, forward strand.
CCTCATGGGCACTATGTGTTCTGATTTCTCCGGTTGCTAATGGAGTTGATCTCCGAATTTTCTCTTTTACTTCAGCAGTAAAAGTATTATCACAAGAAGCATTATTAATCTGTTCATAAATACCTTTCTTCCAGTTGTTTTGAGTAACATCAGGATGTCCTTCTAGAACATTTCCGTCGACATAGAATTCACCCCAAATGTGTTCCATGGGTTTCCATGCGTTAGGTGTACCATCGGGTCGGTGGCAATAACTTGTGGTGCGAACGCCTATACCTGCTATGCGATAGCTGATAGGCTTGTTTTTCGGTGTAGCCGGACCGGGTTTATAGTAGTTGTTTACAATATTTGCTTTCATCCCTTCACCTCCATAGCATCCGGCACCTGCCCAGTTGTAAAATACATTATTACGAATATCTATTTGTTCTTTTTCTTGTGTAGTGGCGTGAGGACCTAATCTAGGAACTCTACTTTCGTGATGAGCTAGTAAATTGTGATGAAAAGAAGCATTATGACCTCCCCAGATAGCTCCATATCCGTGTTTTCCCTTTGAATGTCCTGCAGTACGTAAACTTTCAGAAATGATACACCATTGAACTGTTAAGTTTTCTCCACCATATATGGAACAACATTCATCAACAGACCAACTGATGGAGCAATGATCAATTAGTACATTTTTACACCGACTACTGCCTAATCCGTCGGGTTCTCCACCGCTTTCGTTTCCTACTCTAAATCGTATATAGCGTATAATAACATTGTCTGCGCTAATGGTTACCGGATATCTAGCCACACATATCCCTTGTGCAGGTGCCGTTTGTCCGGCTAAGGTTAAATCTCCTTCTTTGATATCCAAGGCTTTTTCCAAGAAAATTGTGCCCGCCACATCAAACACCACTGTACGTGGTCCTTTTTGCATAAGAGCATAACGTAAGGTGCCTTCTTGAGGTCCATCGTTTAAGGTTTTTACATGATATACTTTTCCCCCACGACCTCCTGTGGTATAACGTGCAAATCCTTCTGCTTCAGGAAAGGCAGGTGTTTTTTGAGCAAAAGTTGTATTGGAAAGTAAACCAATAATTAATATAAAATAAATTTTTTGCAAGTATCTTTTAAATTTGTAAAGAAAATACTGTCCTTTGTGTTTATACATATCTATTAAATTTTGTTTCTGCAAGTAAAGTAAAATGAGTCATAATAGGGTGTATTTTTTGATTGAAAAAGAGGACGAATTGGTACAGAAATAAAAAAAGTGAGCTTCGAATTAAGACCGGAGAAATTACTTTTGTTTGTTCTTGTGCATGTTGCTGATGACTAGTTATTTACTTCCTTTTGATTAGGGTTGAAAATATCAGAGAAAAAGAAGGTGTTTTATCGGTCCTAGACCGAGTGCCCTTCAGTCCTAGACCGACAACCCTTCAGTCCTAGACCGATAACCCTTCAGTCCTAGACCGATAACCCTTCGGTCCTAGACCAATGAAAAAACAGGAAAACTTTTTTTAATTTTAGATCTATTGAATCATGATACTAGCTTTTTTTAGCATGAGATATTTTGTATTAATTTGAATCAATCATTTTGAGAATAATTATACATAGGGCTTCTGTTAGTAAAATGGACTTTTACCCAAACAAGTTTAAAAGAGCGAATTTAGGCGGTTAATTAATTTTTTATCTTATTAAATTTTGTAAATTTGGAACGCTAGGTACTAAAATTAATATATGAAAAGTCACTATATAATACATTTGGGATATGACAGATAAGATTCAAGAACTGACAACTAAGATTTATCAAGAGGGAGTTGAAAAGGCAAATGAAGAGGCTAAATTAATTATTAGCAAAGCTCAAGAAGAAGCCAGAAAAATTGTAGAAAAAGCCAAACAAGAGGCTGAAGATGTTGTTGGAACCGCCAAACGGGAATCTGCCGAGTTAGATAAAAGCACTCGTGCTGAAATTAAAATGTATGCTAATCAAGCATTGAATACATTAAAAACAGAAATAACCAATGTCATCACAGATCAATTAGTTAAAGAACCTGTTCAGAATTTTGTGAAAGACAAGGCTTTTATCAATAAGTTTATTGTTGAGTTAGCCTCCAAATGGAGTGTTGATGAGCCTATTGTAATCTCTACGGAAGAAGCTGAGGCTTTGAAAAAATACTTTATGGAAAATGCTAAAGCCTTGCTTAATAGTGGAGTGAAAATTGAAAAAGTAAATAATACAGAGGTGTTATTTACCATTTCACCTGAGGATGGTTCTTATAAAGTAAACTTTGGCGAAGAAGAGTTTATTAACTACTTCAAAGAATTTTTGCGTCCTCAATTAATTGAAATGATTTTTTAAGAATCCGGATGATTCTCCTTAAAATCTCTATGAATAAAACAAATAATAGAAAAGATAATGAGTAAATATTTTTACTTAATTGCCGGCTTACCTGATGTAGCTTTAGAAGATTCAAAGATTAGTTATTCTGTTGAAGAGTTTAATGAGGAAATTTACCCTTATCTGTCTAAGAAAGATAAAAAAATAATCGATATTTATTTCTTAAAGTATGACAATGAAAATGTATTAAACCTATTGAAAGATGATAGTTACCCTATTAATGATAGAGGTCTTTTTTCAGCTCAGGAATTATTACATTATATATCCATCATAAAAGAAGCCATACAAGACGAAGAGATAATAAAGATTAAAGAGAAGGACTTTCCTTCTTATTTGGTTCGGTTTATTTCTGATTATTACTTGGAAGAGAATGAGGCAAAGAAAACAGATGTCTATCTAGAAGACTATTTATCTGTTTTGTATTACAACTATGCAATGAGTTGTAAAAACAATTTTGTTGCTTCTTGGTATGAATTTAATCTCAATTTGAAGAATATATTAATTGCACTTTCAGGCAGAAGGTATAAAATGGATGTTACAACAAATATCCTGGGGGAAAATTCAATAGCTAAAGCCTTGAGAACCTCTACGGTAAGAGACTTTGGTTTGTCTGAAGAGTTTGAGTATGTAGAAGAACTATTAAAGGTTGATGAAATGAATCAACTAACCGATAGAGAAAAAAGAATTGACGAATTGCGTTGGCTATGGATGGAAGATGCAACTCTGACAGATTATTTCACCATTGAAAGACTGCTGGTCTTTTTAATAAAAATAGATACTATTGAGCGTTGGAATCTATTAGATAAAGAGAAAGGAAGTCATTTATTCCGCGGAATAATAGATACTTTGAAAAATGAAGTTCAAATTCCCAAAGAGTTCAAATAAAATAAAAATATAAACATATATGGTAACAAAAGGAACGGTAAAAGGTATCATTGCTAATATTGTAACCATTGTTGTTGATGGACCAGTATTCCAAAATGAAATATGCTATATTGTTTTGGATGATGTTCGATTAATGGCAGAGGTTATTAAAGTAGAAGGTGCCATAGCTTTTGTTCAGGTATTTGAAAGCACTCGAGGCTTAAAAGTAGGAGCAATTGCTGAGTTTACAGGGCGTATGTTAGAAGTAACATTAGGACCTGGTATGCTATCTAGAAACTATGATGGTTTGCAGAATGATTTGGATAAAATGGATGGTGTCTTTCTGCAACGAGGACAATACACCTATCCATTGGACAAAGAAAAAGAGTGGTCTTTTATTCCTTTGGTAAAAGTAGGGGATGAAGTTGAGGCTGCTTCTTGGTTGGGTGAGGTGGAAGAGAATCATCAAAAAATTAAAATTATGGTTCCTTTTCATTTCAAAGGAAAAGGAACAGTTAAAAGTATTGTTGATAAGAAAGACTGCACCATTGAAGAGGTTATTGCAGTGGTAACCGATTCTTTCGGTAAAGATTATGAGGTGAATATGATTCAACGTTGGCCGGTGAAGCGTGCAATGTTGAACTACAAAGAGAAACCTCGTCCTCATCGATTATTAGAAACCGGAGTTCGTGTGATTGACACGTTAAATCCAATAGTAGAAGGTGGTACCGGTTTTATTCCCGGTGCGTTTGGTACAGGAAAAACAGTTCTTCAGCACGCCATATCAAAACAAGCTGAAGCCGATATCGTGATTATTGCGGCTTGTGGTGAGCGTGCTAATGAGGTGGTGGAAATCTTTGCCGAGTTCCCTAACCTGATTGACCCTCATACCGGACGTACACTTTCAGAGCGTACCATTATCATTGCTAACACGTCGAATATGCCTGTTGCTGCACGTGAAGCTTCTGTATATACTGCAATGACCATTGCAGAGTTCTATCGTGCCATGGGATTGAGAGTGTTGCTTATGGCTGACTCTACCTCACGTTGGGCACAGGCTTTACGTGAAACATCTAACCGAATGGAGGAATTACCCGGACCTGATGGTTTCCCTATGGACCTTTCCTCTATTATTTCAAACTTTTATGGTCGTGCGGGTCACGTGATATTGAATAACGGAAAAGACGGCTCAATTACTTTTATTGGAACAGTGTCTCCGGCAGGAGGTAACTTAAAAGAACCCGTAACAGAGAATACTAAAAAAGTAGCTCGCTGTTTTTATGCTTTGGAGCAAAGACGTGCAGATATGAAGCGCTATCCTGCAGTTAATCCAACCGAATCTTATTCCAAATACATTGAGTACCCGGAGTTTAAAGAATACATAGCCAAAGAGGTAAATGAGGAGTGGATTACTAAAGTAAATGAAATTAGAACACGTTTACAAAGAGGGAAAGAGATTTCTGAACAAATTAATATTTTGGGTGATGATGGGGTACCTACTGAGTATCACGTTACCTTTTGGAAGTCTGAATTAATTGACTTTATCATTCTTCAACAAGATGCTTTTGATAAAGTAGACTCAGTTACTTCTTTAGAAAGACAAGAGGCAATCCTGAATTTAGTGATTGATATTTGTCACACAGAGTTTGATTTTGATAACTTCAATGAGGTTATGGAATATTTCAATCGTGTGATTAATATTTGTCGTCAAATGAATTATTCTGAATTCAAATCGGAACAGTATAATTCTTATTTAACGAGATTGGAAGAGTTACTGGAAGAAAGAAAAGTTAAGGCTGAAATTTGATAAAGATGGGAACAAAAGTATTTCAAAAAATATATACTAAGATTACTCAATTAACAAAAGCTACGTGCTCTGTTAAAGCAAAGAATGTAGGCTATGATGAGTTGGCTACTGTAAATGGAAGACTAGCTCAGGTTGTTAAAATTGATGGTGATGAAGTAACACTTCAAATATTTGAAGGAACAGAAGGTATTCCAACAAATGCTGAAGTTGTGTTTATGGGAAAAGCACCTACTTTAAAAGTAAGTGATCAGTTGGCAGGACGCTTCTTTAACTCGTTTGGCGATCCTATTGATGGGGGAGCTGAAATAGAAGGAGTTGAAGTGGAAATTGGAGGTCCATCGGTAAATCCGGTAAGACGTTCACAGCCTTCTGAACTGATAGCAACAGGTATTGCTGGTATTGACCTGAATAATACATTGGTTTCCGGGCAAAAAATTCCATTCTTTGCCGATCCTAACCAACCTTTTAATGAGGTTATGGCTACAGTAGCTCTGCGAGCTCAGACTGATAAGATTATATTAGGTGGTATGGGTATGACTAATGATGACTACCTATACTTTAAGCAGGTGTTTTCTAATGCGGGTGCTTTAGACCGAATTGTGAGTTTTATGAACACTACTGAAGATCCTCCTGTAGAGCGCTTACTAGTTCCTGATATGGCTTTGACCAGTGCTGAATATTTTGCTGTAGAGAAAAATGAAAGGGTATTGGTGTTATTGACCGATATGACCTCTTATGCGGATGCTTTGTCTATTGTGTCTAATCGTATGGATCAAATTCCTTCCAAAGATTCTATGCCGGGCTCTCTATACTCCGACTTAGCGAAGATTTACGAGAAAGCGGTACAGTTTCCATCCGGTGGTTCCATTACTATTATAGCTGTTACTACATTATCGGGAGGAGACATTACACATGCTGTTCCGGATAATACCGGTTATATTACAGAAGGTCAGTTGTTCTTACGTCAGGATAGTGATATAGGTAAGGTTATTGTTGACCCATTCCGTTCACTCTCTCGTTTGAAGCAGTTAGTTATTGGAAAGGAAACACGAGAAGACCATCCACAAGTGATGAATGCTGCCGTACGTCTTTATGCTGATGCTGCAAATGCCAAAACTAAACAAGAGAATGGATTTGACTTGACTGATTATGACAAGCGTACTCTTTCTTTCGCGAAGGAATATGCCAATAATTTGTTAGCTATTGACGTTAACTTGGATACTACTGAGATGCTCGATGTTACTTGGGAGTTGTTTGTACGTTACTTCAAACCCGAAGAGGTGAATATTCGTCAGGAATTTGTTGACAAATATTGGAAAGCTGCGAAGAATTAAGCTGAACTTTTTCAGGTATAATATATAAATAATATATGGCTATAGAGTTTCAATATAATAAAACCTCGATGCAGGATTTGCAGAAGCAGCTGGATATGCGACAGCGTACTTTACCTATTTTACAAAATAAGGAGAGTGCTTTGCGATTGGAAGTGAGAACTTCTAAAGAAGAGGCTATGAAGTTGGAGGAAAGCCTGGAAAAGCAAATTCAAAAATATGAAGCTATGTTTGCTCTTTGGAATGAATTTGATGCCTCATTAATAAAAGTGGCAGATGTTCATTTAGGCATAAAAAAAATTGCGGGTGTGCGGATTCCCATTTTGGAAAAAGTGGATTTCGAAATACAACCATATAGTCACTTCAATGCACCGAGTTGGTATCTGGATGGTATCTATTTGTTGCAAGAATTGGCACACACAGCTATAAACAAAGAGTTTATTGATGCTAAATTAAATTTGTTGGAGAGGGCTAGAAAAAAGACAACTCAAAAGGTGAATTTGTTTGAAAAAGTACAAATTCCCGGTTATGAGGAGGCTATTTTGAAGATTAAGCGCTATTTGGAAGATGAGGAGAACTTATCAAAGTCTTCTCAGAAAATTCTAAAAGCACGCAAAGAGAAAGAAAAGGAGGATGCGTTATGATAGCGAAAATGAAGAAAATAACGTTTCTGGTTTATCATAAGGAGTACGAAGAATTTCTAAAAAACTTACGTAGTTTGGGGATGATTCACGTAGAAGAAAAACAGCGTGGAGTACCCGATAATCCGGAATTACAACAAAACATTAGTTTGAGCTCCGAGCTTTCTAAAAGCATTCATTTTTTAAAGATGTTGAAGGTGCAGCCATCTGAAACAACGGTGAATAGTGGTGCTGAATATGGACTGGTGGTTTATGAGACTATTAATAAACATAAAGATTTATTGGATTCTCTCAGACAGAAAGCTCAAACCATAGAGCGTGAAATAAACAATCAGGTAATGTGGGGGAATTTTAACCCACAGGACTTAATACAGTTAAGGAAAGATACGGGGTTATATACTCAATTCTTTAGTTGTTCTTCTAGTCAATTTCAAGAGGAATGGGTAAATGAATACAATGCCATCATTGTAAATACCATGGGCTCCCGTATATTCTTCATAACATTAACGAAAGAAGACGTAGAAGTAACTTTCGATGTGGAAAGAGTTCGTGCTCCTGAAAAGTCGTTAGAAAGTTTAGAGCAAGAAAGTCAATCCATTCAAGAGGAGATTTTGAAAGTAGAAGAGGCTTTGAAGAAAATTGCTGCTGAAGATATTCCGACTTTGGAAGCTACAGTGGATCAATTACATCAAAGCATAGAATTTTCAAAAGTTTTGTTGAGTGCTGAAGCTACTGTTGAAAATCACTTAATGTTATTACAAGGATGGCTTCCGGAAGAGAAAGTAGAAGAGGTGTCTAGCTATATGAATAAGGAGCAGGCTTACTATGAAATATCCAATCCTACTCCTGATGATAGTGTGCCTATTAAACTACAGAATAATCGTTTTGCAAAACTGTTTGAACCTATTCTAGAGCTGTATATGCTACCCAAATATAGTGAGCTGGATTTAACTCCATTTTTTGCTCCGTTCTTTATGATCTTTTTTGGTCTGTGCTTAGGAGATTCGGGATATGGAGTGTTTTTGCTAGTAGGAGCAGCTTTGGCTAAAATCTTTATGAAAGATATGAAGCCACAAATTAGAGGTGTTTTATCTTTGTTGCAGATACTCGGTGCATCGACTTTTTTCTGTGGTCTGCTTTCCGGTTCGTTCTTTGGTGCAAGCCTATATGAACTTAACTGGCCTGTTGCTCAATGGTTAAAAGAGAAAGTGGCGCTCGATCACAGTCAAATGTTTGAACTCTCCTTAGTACTTGGAGTTATACAGATTATGTTTGGTAAAATAGTTGACGTATTTAACCGGGCCATTCAATTTGGATTTAAGTATGCTATTTCAACTCTTGGGTGGGTTATATTACTATTATCTGTATTATTTGCCTATTTGTTCCCATCTGTGTTAGCTATGGGAGGAACTGTGCACTTAGTTATTATAGGTATAGCAGCATTAGGTATCTGCTTATACAATTCACCGGATAAAAACATTTTTGTTAATATCGGTCTCTCTTTGTGGGATACCTATAATATGGCTACAGGTTTGCTAGGTGATATTTTATCTTATGTACGTTTGTTTGCACTGGGATTATCCGGAGGAATCTTAGCTAGTGTGTTTAATAGTCTTGCAGTAGGCATGAGCCCGGATAACATCATATTAGGGCCCATTGTAATGGTTCTTATTTTTGTTATTGGACACGCCATCAATATTTTTATGAATACTTTAGGTGCTATTGTTCACCCGATGCGTTTGACATTTGTTGAGTTTTTTAACAATGCAGGCTTCGAGGGTGGAGGAGTAGCTTACCGACCTTTTAAGAAATAATCTTTGTAAATAAAAAATTAATATAAAAACAATAAAACTATGGAAATTAATTTGTTTATCGCCTATATCGGCATCGCACTAATGATTTTATTATCTGGAGCAGGTAGTGCTTATGGAGTAACTGTTACTGGAAATGCAGCTATCGGAGCTTTAAAGAAAGATAGTAGTGCTTTTGGTAACTTTCTAGTACTTACAGCTTTACCAGGAACACAAGGTCTTTATGGTTTTGCTGGATACTTTATGTTTCAAAATATTTTTGGTGTTCTAACCCCTGAGATTACTGCACTTCAAACAGCTGCAGTTCTTGCCTCTGGTATAGCTTTAGGTTCAGTAGGTCTATATACTGCTATTCGTCAAGGTCAGGTTTGTGCTAATGGTATCATAGCCATTGGACAAGGACATAATGTATTTGGTAACACCTTGATTTTAGCTGTATTCCCAGAGTTATATGCTATTGTTGCTTTAGCTGCTGCTTTCTTAATGGGGAGTGCTTTATAAAAAGATTTCAAAATCCTAAATGACAAAAAAGTCCCTTTATAGTAAAGGGACTTTTTTGTTAAGATAAAAGAAAGTGTTTTTTCTATAAATATTTTAGATATTTAAGAATAAAGTGCTAAATTCAAACGTTTGCAATCCTATTAGTCTATTTGTTATTAAGTTTAAATAGCTATTAAAGGATAATTATTAGATTTGTGTTGCCAAAACATTGGCATTAAATTTCGATTATGGATAAAAAGATGAAAAAACCTAGTTTTCTTTTTGAGGCTAGTTGGGAAGTATGTAACAAAGTGGGAGGAATTTATACTGTTCTATCTACCCACGCCAAGACATTGTCTGAAGAATTAAACGACAAATTGATTTTCGTAGGACCTGATTTAATGGGTGATAATGACAGTTCTCCACTGTTTACAGAAACCACAGAGTTTGCTGAATGGAAAGAACATTTTCAATCCAAAGAAAATCTAAATATAAAAATAGGGAGATGGAATATTCCAAGTACTCCATTGGCTATTTTAGTGGATTTTAAACCTTTATTTGAAAAGAAAAATGAGATATATGGTTTAATGTGGGAAAAGTTCCATGTGGATTCTTTACACGCATATGGAGACTACGATGAATCAGAAATTTTTGCAGTAGCTGCAGGAATGGTTGTGGAAAGCTTTTATAACTATTATTTAAAAGATGAAAAGAATGTTGTCTTTCATGCTCACGAGTGGATGCTGGGCATGAGTGTCTTATATCTGCAACATACTGTTCCGGCCATTGCAACTGTATTTACTACACATGCAACTACTGTTGGTCGTTCAATTGCTGCCAATAACAAGCCATTATATGATTATTTGTCTAGTTATAATGGGGATCAAATGGCTAGGGAACTCAATATAGAAGCTAAACACTCGGTGGAAAAACAAACAGCTCATTTTGTGGATTGTTTTACGACGGTAAGTGAAATAACAAATAATGAGTGTCAAGAACTTTTGGATAAATCTGTTGATGCCGTTTTAGTAAATGGTTTTGAAGACGACTTTGTACCATCTGGAGCGGAGTTTAATGCTAAAAGACGTGAAGCTAGAGCTTTAATGCTACAGGTTGCTAATAAATTATTAGGATGCAATCTAAAAGATGATACTTTAATTGTAGGTACTAGCGGACGATACGAATTTAGAAACAAAGGAATTGATGTTTTTATTGATGCATTAAATCAATTAAACCATAATAAACAATTAAAACAGAATATTCTAGCATTTATTGCTGTTCCGGGGTGGGTTTCTGAGCCAAGACAAGATTTAATTGAACGATTAAATAGTGAAGAGAATTTTACTTCTTCTTTATATAAACCAATGATTACGCACTGGTTACACAATTTTGATGATGATAAGACCTTGGGTATGATGAGTCATTTAAATATGCAAAACAGTGAAAATGACAAAGTAAAGGTTATCTTTGTGCCCTGCTATTTAGATGGGGCAGATGGTGTTTTTAATATAGATTACTATGATTTCTTAGTAGGACAAGATATTAGTGTATATGCCTCTTACTATGAGCCCTGGGGATATACTCCTTTAGAAAGTATTGCTTTTAGAATACCTACAGTAACCACTAATTTAGCCGGTTTTGGTAGTTGGGTGAATCAATTACGTAATCACCCTACTATATTTGATGGAGTAGAGGTAATTGATCGTTCTGATCATAATTATGGAGAAGTAGTGAATCATGTAGCTAATGTATTATTGGAATATTCTTTATTAGAAAAAGCTAAAACGTATAATATACGCCGTAAAGCCCATACTATTTCAAAACAAGCTTTATGGAAAAACTTTATAAAGAACTATTATATTGCTTATGATATAGCCATTAAAAAAGCACAATTGAGACAACAAAAAGAAGAAATTAATAACTAATAAAACATATAAGTAAAAAGAATGAAAGTTAACATTAGTAATGTAAACAGCCCTAATTGGCGCGAGATTACAGTGAAATCTCATTTACCAAAAGGGTTGGAGAAGTTATCGGAGATGGCTCGCAACATTTGGTGGGCTTGGAATTATGAGGCTACGAAATTGTTTAAGGATTTAGATGCAGAGCTGTGGGATAAAGCAGGTCATAACCCTGTGTTGCTTCTAGAATTAATGGACTATGAATCTTTAGAGGTATTAGCTAAAGATAAAAATATAATAAAACGTGTTGACGAAGTATATGCCAATTTTAGAGCATATATGGATGAGAAACCAAATAAAGATCGTCCGTCGGTAGCCTATTTCAGTATGGAATATGGTTTAACACACGTATTGAAAATCTATTCAGGTGGTCTTGGTGTATTAGCCGGTGATTATTTGAAGGAAGCCTCTGATAGCAATGTGGACTTATGTGCTGTAGGATTCTTATATCGCTATGGTTATTTTGATCAATCTCTTTCAGTTGATGGACAGCAAGTAGCTACCTATCAAGCTCAGAATTTTGGTCAATTGCCATTAGAAAGAGTTCTCGATGCTGAAAACAATCCATTGGTAGTTGAAGTTCCTTATTTGGATCATATTGTTTATGCCAATGTATGGAAAGTAAATGTAGGTAGAATAGCTCTTTATTTATTGGATACAGATAAAGAAGAAAATAGTGAATATGATCGTTCCATAACTCATCAATTGTATGGGGGTGACTGGGAAAACAGATTGAAACAAGAAATTCTTTTAGGTATTGGTGGTATTTTAACATTAAAGGCACTAGGTATTAAAAAAGATATCTATCATTGTAATGAAGGTCATGCTGCATTAATTAATGTTCAACGTGTTTGTGACTACATTAAAGAAGAAGGATTATCATTCAATGAGGCTTTGGAAATTGTAAGAGCTTCTTCTTTATATACTGTTCATACACCAGTTCCTGCAGGTCATGATTATTTTGATGAAGGTTTATTCGGTAAGTATATGGGAAAATACCCTGAGAAAATGCAAATTTCTTGGGATGAATTGATGGATATGGGTAGAAATAACCCCGGAGATAAAAATGAACGCTTTTGTATGTCGATTTTTGCTTGTAATACTGCTCAGGAAATTAACGGAGTAAGTAAATTACATGGTAAAGTTTCTAAAGTAATGTTCTCACCCATCTGGAAAGGTTATTTCCCGGAAGAAAACCACGTAGGATATGTTACTAATGGTGTTCACTTTCCAACTTGGTGTGCCAATGAGTGGCGTGCTTTATATGATAAATGTTTCTCGGAAAACTTTATTAATGACCAATCCAATGAGAAAATTTGGGAAGCAATCTATAATGTCTCTGATGAGGAAGTATGGGAAACTCGTGTTACATTAAAGAAAAAACTTGTAGATTATATTCGAGTTCAATTCAGTGAAAACTGGCTGAAAAATCAAGGAGATCCATCTCGTATTGTTTCAGTAATTGAGAACATCAATCCTGATGCTTTATTAATTGGTTTTGGACGTCGTTTCGCTACGTATAAACGAGCACATCTGTTGTTTACCGATTTGGATCGCTTAGCTAAAATTGTAAATAATCCGGATAGACCTGTTCAGTTCTTATATACAGGAAAAGCACATCCTCACGATGGTGCAGGACAAGGATTGATCAAGCATATTATTGAAATTTCTCGTCGTCCTGAATTCTTAGGAAAGATTCTTTTCTTAGAGAACTATGATATGCAGCTAGCTCGTCGTTTAATATCCGGAGTAGATGTTTGGTTAAATACACCAACACGTCCTATGGAGGCATCGGGAACTTCTGGAGAGAAAGCTTTAATGAATGGAGTTTTAAATTTCTCTGTTTTGGATGGATGGTGGTATGAGGGATATCGTAAGGGAGCTGGTTGGGCTTTAACAGACAAGCGAACCTATGAAAACCAAGATTATCAAGATCAATTAGATGCTGCTACTATTTATGGTATATTAGAATCGGAAATTATACCCTTGTATTACAGTAAGATAGAAAAAGGTTATTCTGAAGGATGGGTTAAAACCATTAAGAATTCTATAGCTCAAATAGCTCCTCATTATACAATGAAACGTCAGTTGGATGATTACTATAGCAAGTTCTATAACAAGCTTGGTGAGAGACACAAACAACTTTCTGCAAATAATAATAAGGTAGCAAAAGAGATCGCTGCATGGAAAGAAGAAGTTGCTGCTAAATGGGATTCTATTGAAGTTCTTTCAATTGAAAAAACAAAAGAATTACAAGAAACCATTTTAGAAAGTGGTAAAAAATATGAAATAACCATCAAAGTGGATGAGAAAGGATTGAATGATGCTATAGGGCTTGAATTGATTTTAGTTGAATCGGATTCACAAAGTAGAGAGTCTATCTATGCTATCAAATCTTTCGATCTAGTTAAACGTGAAGGAGATATTTACACCTTCAACTTGAAGTTTAACTTGCAAAATGCAGGAAGCTATAAGCTTTCTCTCCGTATGTATGCAAAGAGTGATTTATTGCCTCATCGCCAAGATTTTGGTTTTGTTAGATGGTTCTAGAGTAATAAATTATTCCTGAAAATAAAAATAGAAAAGCCGGATTAAAATTTTAATCCGGCTTTTTTTATGCCCTAAAAAAGGTGTTTTTGATTTGATACTAATGGATTGAAAAGTATAAAAGTTTGCTTTTTGTATTAGTGTCCGGTAAAAGTTTTAAGGTCGAGTTTGCTCAGCGCTATGAAAACTCGACCTTTTTGGCTTATATTATTAAAATTGTAAAATATCAGTCATGAGGAAAGATCCACATTTTATCATACAGCCAATAGAAGGAATCTGAGAAGATCAAAGACCAACATCTATATACCTTAGATTCGACAACCTTTTCCCTATTTACTTCTATCTATACTTGTAGCGGACCTAAATGTAAAGAAAGTGAGTCCAAATAAGGTGTAAAGCTTCGCACCTTGGTGCAAGTGGATGATTATGTTTCATTTTCGTGCGCATTACAGATGTTGTTGATGTAGATACTAACCATGTGGACTTAGCTATCAAGTTTGCAAAGATGCCTTACTGCATATTAACTGGGGTATGTGAATTTTGGGTTGTATGAACGGTTGAGTTTAAGAGGTATATTTTATATTATATTGTGTTAAACGGAATATGGATTACTATCCTAAAAAAACAATAGATGAAAGTCTAGATCAATATGTTCTATTAGATTGGGAAGGAGTGCTTAAAATCTCTGGAAAATAAAAGAATGCTGATTTAGGGAAAAATATCATAAAGCCAAACATATTATTACCTGGTATGATAAGGAGAAGAAGAAGATGATGATGAAGTATGAGGTGTATCTAATCAATAACTTTGAGATTTCAGTAGGTCAAATACACGCTATATGCTTGAAAAGATGGCAAATAGAGATCCTTATTAAATAGTTATAGCAAAACTTCGAACACAAAGACCTTATGGGAGATAATAAAATGTCATCCAAAGACATATTTGGTGTGCAGGGTTGCCAATTTGCTCTTAACCATATGCAAAAGAATACAAACAAGGCTTGGGGTTGTTTTCTGTGATGGCTAAAAATATCTCTATTTTGGTCATGACCTATGTTGATATTATAGGCTATCTGAATGAACGTTCGAAGGCGAAGATACTTATACAAGAAAAGCTTAAAAAATGAAAGAATATACCCAAACAAATCTCACTTTATAACCTGTTGGAAACATAAGGGTGTGGTTATGAGAAAGAGTAATGAAGACCACTGAAATATTCTCAAGTGCAAGGGAAAGAGGTGAAATGTAGGTTTATCGGATACTAGAGATTTTTATTGAACGGGTTAAATCTATTTAGAATTTAAAGCTGCAAATTTTAATAATATGTTTTAGAGTAGATTAAGCTATCTAGAGATAATAATGTGTAATAGTGTATTCCATAAATGGTAAAGTGTTCAATATCAGCAGTCTATATATTTATATGTATATGGATATCTGTTCGAATGGATAAAAACACAGGTAAATGGACAATAGTGTATTGCTGTTATAGATAGTTTTATCTAATTTTATACTTGTTAACGTTTGAAGTCTTTTGTTGAGTAATATCTTGCTGCACTTTTTGTTGAGCATTAGTGTATTATTGTATTCCATACTGCGATAGTAGCCTTGATATTATAGATGCAAAAGATACAAGCTTTTTTATCATAGTTAGAGAAATAACCTTTTTTAATAATTAAATTGTGTACTATATGAGAAACATTTTTTTGTTTTTATGTAAAATTGGAATAGTGGTTGTTCCATTTATTGCAGTAACCACTTTATTTGCATGTGTGGATAAAATTGGTGAAGCTGATTTGAATCCGGATTGGCCGACTAAAGAAGCTGAGGATATAGATGACTCTGGGAATAATCAAGGAGAAAGTGCATTGTACTTTCCAACTTTTGAAGATGGAGTTTTAGCTTTTCCAGGTGCAGAAGGATTTGGAAAAAATGCAACAGGTGCTCGTGGAAATGGAGAAGTTTACCGCGTAACTAACTTGAATGCAGATGGCGCAGGTTCTTTTACCGATGCAGTCAGTAAACCTTGGCGTGTTATTGTATTTGATGTGGCTGGTGTTATTAACCTTCAAAAAAAGACACTTGTATTAAAAAGTAATCAGACAATTTTGGGGCATACAGCTCCCGGTGATGGTATTGTGCTATACAACGGGCGGATTTCAGCCTCTGGAGCATCGAATTTGATTGTTCGTTATTTACGTGTACGCATGGGGCAAGGTTTCTCTGGTAGTAAAGATGCGATGGGACTTGCCAATGGTAGCAATATGATTTTTGACCATTGTTCAGTAACTTGGGGGAAGGATGAAAACTTTTCCATCAGTGCGGACAATAAAGGAGTTCGCCCACATAATATTACTATTCAAAACTCTATTATGGGACAAGGGTTACAAAACCATTCTTGTGGGGGGCTCTTACAAACAGGTATAGATGATGGGATTACGGTCTTTCGTAATTTGTATATTGATAATAAAACACGTAATCCAAAAGTAAAAGGATTAAATCAATTTGTCAATAATGTAGTATATAACTGGGGTAGTGGTGCTGCCTATAATATGGGAGGTGAGTCTGCTGGAAATTCATTGACAGCTATTGAAAACAATTATTTCATTGTAGGACCTGTAGTGAATTGGGAAAATGTAGCACAACCTGATGGCTCATTAAAAGCTGAATTAAAACCAATGAACGCTGCTAGACCTTTTACAGGAGGGAATGCTGAATTCAGTACCTATTGTATAGGTAATTTTTACGACCGAGATAAAAACGGAAGTTTAGATGGTATTGAAATTACACAAGAAAATTGGGCTGAATTATGTAGTGGAGAACCCACATTTCTGAACAACCGCTCCGATGTTTTCCCAATTATTCGTAGCCAAAAAACAGCTGAAGAAGCATATTCTTGGATTATAGAGAATGTAGGAGCTTCTCTTCCTGCACGTGATGAGGTTGATCAATATTTAATTAGTGAGCTTACTTCTTTAGGTACAAAAGGTACAATAATTCAAGATGAAAGGAAAACAGAACAGTTTCCTTTAGGAGGACCAGGTACAATAAAAACAGGGAGTAAATTACTAGATACAGATGGGGATGGAATCCCTGATACTTTTGAAGACACATGGGGACTAGATAAAAATGATCCATCTGATGCCATGAAAAAAGCATCTAACGGATATAGTAATCTTGAAAATTATGTTTTATCTCTTGAGTTCCCTGACGATTATAAATATCAACTCGAACAATTAGCAAACAAAAACTAATAATTATATGAAGAACATAGTATTACTAACACTACTTTGTATATCGTTTTCCATTTTATCATGTACAGATAAAATGGAGGAACATTATGAGGTGCCTGGTTGGCTTAGAGGTAGCACATGGGATGTCTTAACAGATAGAGGAAATTATTCTATCTTTCTTTCAGGTGTAGAAAAGGTGGGTTATAAGCCTATACTTGAAGGAAAAGGTATTCTAACTGTTATGGCACCAAATGATGAAGTATTTACAGCATATTTAAAAGAAAATGGATATGAAAGCATTAATGATATCTCTTCTGATGAATTAACTAAATTAATAGGTTTTCATCTTCTTTATTACTCTTATAATAAAGATAAATTGATAAACTTTCGACCTGAAGGTGATTTGATTACAGATGAACAAAAAGATAAAAATGCCGGTTTGTATTATAAGTTCCGTACACGAAGTAGTAATACACCTACAGAAGAAATAGATCGAGTGACTGGTGAGCATCGTATTGTTTATCACATGGATCGTTTTATTCCAGTGTTTTCTTATCGTTTCTTTGATACGAAAAAATTGGATGCCTCAGCGAATTACACTTATTTTTACCCAAACTCTACTTGGAAAGGAAGTGATGGCTTCAATGTATCAAATGCAGCTGTTAAGGAATATGGAATTATAGCTGATAACGGCTATATTTATGATATAGATCAGGTACTTAAACCTCTTGAAACGATTTATGTGGAACTGGAAAATAATGAGAATTACTCCATGTTCTACAACCTATACAATAAGTATAGCACATATGTTTATGATTCAAGATTATCTAACGATTTTGCAACTGCTTTGGGAACAGACTCACTCTTTGTTCATAAACACGGGGTGGATTTGCCTGCTATTGCTATGGAATGGTACTCATCAAATTATACGGATTTAGGAGATAATGCATCTAAGGCTTATAGTGTTTTTGCTCCTTCAAATTCAGCTTTAAGTGAATTTTTTGAAGAATTTTGGGAGAAAGGAGGCTATGAATCTTTGGATGATGTAGATGAGAAAGTTCTAAAATACATGTTAGATCAATACATCTATAAAAAATCAATTGTATTTCCTGAAGAGATTCAGAAAGGATTATTGAAAAATGATTATGATATGACTTTTGACTTTGATCCGTCTAAGGTTGAAGATAAAGCAATGTGTGTTAATGGTACATTTTATGGACTTAATGAAATCGAAACACCTACACTGTTTGCTTCTGTAATAGGCCCTGCTTTTCGGGACAAAGATTACAACTATTTCTTGTATTTGTTGGATGGTACCGGTCTCATTAATTCATATGCATCACAAGACGTGAAGTATACATTGTTGGTTCCTTCTAATGCGCAAATAGAACAAACGGGAATTTATTTAAAAAGCTATACCACAGGCAATGTGTTGCAAGAGGAAACAGAGAATGGGTGGAGCGATATATCTACAAGTAGAAAGCAACGCATTACCAATATTCATACTAGTTTAAGTAATAAAGAACTTAGTAACAAAGATGTTCAGATATTACCTACACAAACCGGATTTAATTATTGGTATGTAAAAGATGGAAAGATTACAAGTAGTGCTGAATTTAATAAGATTCTGCAACCTACAAACACGATTGATCCATTCGTGCCATTTACAGAGGTCAAGAATGGCGAAAAGAATTGGAATAATGGTAAAACGTACATCTATGATAGCCAGGAACTTTTTGTTGCAGAAGAGTCGGATGGTTTGGAGTATCAATTGGCTATAACAAATGACAATAGATACGTTTATTATGCATTTGCTAAATTAATGGAAAAAGCAGGAATGATAACTCCAACGAATACGATCCAAGGTCTTTATGCATCACATTTTATTGCTTTTATTCCTACAAATAATGCAATAAAAAATGCTCTAGCAACAGATAAGATTCCAGGTATAAAAGGCTCCTTTGATGATAATGGTGTGTTGAAAGCAACTGTGAATGATGTACTTACTCTTCGCCGCTATTTACTCTCTCACTTTATTTCGGATATGTCTAATGTGATTACTACTTATCCTTATCCGGGATCAGCAATGAAAAATGGTGAATACGTAACTTCTGGGCAAACAAATTTGAAGTATACAGATGCAGGAAACTCTATCAGTGTGCAGTTAGAAAACGGTAATGTCGCAAATGTAATTAGCGATTATAACTTTTTTCCATTTGCATTTAATGATGGCTGTTTTCATTTGATTGATGTAGTTCTTTGATATAACTGAATTGAATATAGATATGAAAATACTTAAATATATATTGATTGCAATACTTCTATTAGGTATAGAAGACGCCTTTGCTCAGCAACAAGTCGTAACAGGAAAAGTTACAGAGACCTTAGGAGGATTGGTAGAACCAATCATTGGGGTGAATGTAAATATTGTAAATGTACAGAATCGATCCTTAGGTGGTGCTGTTACTGATTTAGATGGTAATTATCGCTTGCGAATCCCGGCTGGTGAGAGTGATTTGAC
>CAZGUI010000005.1:51770-59014 GCA_964528875.1 uncultured Bacteroides sp.
CTGATTTAGATGGTAATTATCGCTTGCGAATCCCGGCTGGTGAGAGTGATTTGACTCTCGTTTATTCATTTATCGGAATGAAAACAAAACGTATAAAGTTTACAGGACAGAAGACGTTGGATGTATTGTTGGAAGCAAGTGTAGAGGTATTAGATGAAGTAGTAATTGGTGCAAAGCGAATTGACCGGAACGATATGGGAATTTCTCATAAAGAAAGTGTAGCTGCAACTCAAAAGGTGGAAATGGATGAGATTATGGCCATCTCTCCAGTTGCTTCGTTGGAAGAGGCTTTGCAAGGACAACTAGGAGGTGTAGATATAGTACTTGGAGGTGGTGATCCCGGTGCGCGTAGTTCTATTCGTATTCGTGGAACAAGTTCTTTAAATGCATCCTCAGAACCCTTGATTGTAATTGACGGAGTTCCTTATTCTACAGATATAGATGACGATTTTGACTTTTCAACTGCAAATGATGAAGATTTAGGAGCATTGTTAAATATCGCTCCAACCGATATTCAATCGGTTGAGGTGTTAAAAGATGCGGCTGCTACTGCAATTTGGGGTACAAAAGGAGCTAATGGTGTATTAGTTATTACAACGAAAAAAGGAAAAACAGGAAAAACTAATTTCTCTTTCTCTACTAAATTCACAACTAAATTTGAGCCAAATACAATTCCCATGTTGAATGGAAATGAATATACTGCACTTATGCAAGAAGCAATATGGAACAGTGCTAATTACACCGGTTTTGGATCAGATAACAAATACCTACGATTATTATATGATACTCCTGAAATTGGATATAGTCCAAATTGGACTTATTTTGATGAATACAATCAAAATACCGATTGGCTGGACGAAGTTCGTAAGACTGCATTTACAACAGATAACAACTTCTCTATGAGTGGTGGTGGTGATAAAGCCACTTATCGTTTATCTTTGGGCTTTTTGAAAGAGGGAGGTACAACAATTGGTACCGGATTAAATCGTTTTAATTCGACTTTACGTGTAGACTATAAGTTTTCGAATAAACTGAGGTTTGCGGCAGATTTTGCTTATTCTCAATCGGATAAAGAAGATAGCTGGTCTAGTTCCGGTGGTGTGCGTTCAGAAGCTTTTCGTAAAATGCCTAATAAGTCACCTTATTGGATTGATGATAACACTGGTGAACGGACTTCTCAATACTTTGCCTACCAAACATCTAACTTTGAGGGTGCTTTTAATGGATCAAATAAAAAAAATAAAAACTACAATCCAATTGCTATGGTGAATGAGAGTTATAATAATACGATGTCACGTGAAAGTAAAGTAACATTTCGCATTGATTATACGATATTACCAGGATTCACTTATCAAGCATATGCTGCACTAAAAATGGGGACTAAAAAGAATGAATCTTTTTTACCTCAGGTAGCCACAGGGGTTGTTTGGACCAGTAAATATGCTAATCAAGCAGGTGATGGTTCTTCGGAGAGTTTGTCGTTGACTACAGAAAATAAATTATTATTTAATAAAACATGGGAAGAAAAGCATGGTTTGATTGCTACTGCCTTATTTCGTACTTCTCAGTCTCAAAGTTCCAGTTATAGTAGTTCAACTTATGGAAATGCTTCATCTGGACTATCTGATCCAATCATTGGAAGCTCTGTTTCCAGTATAGGATCTGGAGAATCGGAAGCACGGAGCATTCAAGGGATAGGTTTGTTAAACTATACATTACTTGATCGTTATTCTCTGCATGCATCTATAACTATGGAGGGGAATTCCTCTATTGGTAAGGACAACCGGATGGGCTATTTTCCAGTAGCCGGTTTGACATGGAATATGCAGAACGAACCTTTTCTTAAGAATACAGAGAATTGGCTGGATGAAGTTAAACTACGCTTTAGTATTGGGCAGAGTGGAAATGCACCCAAAGGGACAGGAACTTATTATGGAGCATATAGTGCACGTGGAAAATACATGAATATGTCTGCTATTTATCCAAACAGAATGCAACTTAATAAATTGAAGTGGGAAACCACAACAGATCTCAATATTGGTGCTGATTTGAGCTTTTTTAAAGGAAAATTAAAGTTTACCTTTGATGTTTATCGTAAAAAAATAGATGATTTAATTCAGAGAGATGTGTCAGTTCCGTCGACTACAGGATATGCTAAAATAAAATATTTCAACTCCGGAAGGATGTTGAATAAAGGTTGGGAGTTTCGTGCAGATGGGGTATTGTTCGAAAAGAAAGATTGGCGAATAAGTGCCTATGTGAACTTAAGTCGTAATATCAACGAAATAACAGAGTTGCCCAGTAATATGTCTGAAGAAGTCTATACTTTTAAAAACGGAGACTATGCTGTCCGTGTAGAAGAAGGACGTCCTTTCGGATCATTCTATGGTTATCGCTATAAAGGAGTTTATCAAAATAAAGAGGCAACTTATGCACGTGATAAGAATGGGCAGATTATGAATGATGTAAGTGGTAATCCTATTATTATGAAAAATAGGTTAAAACAGGTGTACCCAGGAGATGCAATATATGAAGATATTAATCACGATGGTGTAATTAATGAATATGATATCGTGTATTTAGGAAACAGTATGCCTATAGTCATGGGAGGAGCGGGATTAACAGTCAAATACAAAAAAATGAGTTTGAGTGCTTTCTTTCATGGTCGTTTTGGACAGAAGGTTATCAATAAAATGCGTATGAGTAATGAAGCTATGTATACAGTAGATAATCAGAGTAAGGCTGTGTTAAGACGTTGGAGAAATGAAGGAGATGATACTGATATCCCTCGTGCTTTGTATAATGAAGGTTATAACTATTTAGGCTCTGATCGTTTTGTGGAAGATGCGTCTTACGTACGCTTAAAGACATTATCCTTGAATTATGCATTCTCCAAAAAAGTATGTAAACGATTAGGGATAAATACGCTGAATTTCTTTGTTACAGGTTATGACTTGTTTACATGGACAAAATATACTGGACAGGATCCTGAAGTATCGCTTCCGAATTCAGCAACAAAACTGGTTATGGATAATGCAAATACTCCTTGCTCTCGTCGTATAGCTTGTGGTATTAATTTGAACTTCTAATTATATAGAACTATGAGAAAAATATTTAATATATACTTACTTGTACTTGTCAGTTGTGTGTTGTTTTGTAGTTGCAATGATTGGCTCAACTTATTGCCAAAAAACGAACAAGTAACCGATGATTATTGGAAATCAAAAGAAGATGTAGAAGCTGTTGTTGCTTCCGGATACTATTATATGCGAGAAGCTGCTTCTGATTTAATTTTATGGGGTGAGTTAAGAGGTGCTTCTATTTATGCATACTCCAAAACAGAATCTATAAATCTACAAAATTTTCAGTTGACAGGTAGTGAGAAAATCTCTAGTTGGTCAACTGTTTATTCGGTGATTAATATGGCGAATTCTGTAATTGCTTATGCACCAGAAGTACAAGAGATGGATGAAACATACACAGTGGGTGCTATGAATGCTCACCTTTCTGAAGCCTACTTTATGCGTGGATTGATGTATTTTTACTTAGTGCGTAACTACAAGGAAGTACCACTGATAACTATTCCTTATATAGACGACTCTTCTTCTTTTTGGGTAGAGAAATCAGATGAGGATGTTATTATTGCACAAATAAAAGCAGATATAAAAACAGCATTAGAATCTGATGGAGCTAAAGAATTTTACGATGATGACGAATGGAACGGAGCATCTAAAGGGCGCGTAACAAAATGGGCTTTATATGCATTGATGGCAGAGGTTTGTTTGTGGTCAGAAGATTATACTAAGTGTATAGAATATGCCAACTTATTGATTAATGCAACCGCTACTCGTAGACCTGCATTCATGTCTATTGCTGAACAATGGTTTACACTATTTAATCCGGGAAACAGTAATGAGTCTATTTTTGAGTTGAACTGGAATAGTAGTTCTTTTCAACAAACAAGTGGAAGTCCAAGTAATTTTTTTACGTTTGCTACAACAGCTGAACTTCAATATACAACAACAATGAAAGATCGTTTAATAGCTGAAAATATGGAAGCGCTGCTTGCAGGAAAAGAACCGATTAGAGGATCATTAGGATCTTATGTGTTGTTGGGTGATGATATAGAAACGGCTATAGCTTGTATCTGGAAGTATACAGGGACAGAAGTCAAAGATGCGAATGTAACTCGTACTACAAAAGATGCCAACTGGATTATTTACCGAATGGCGGATGTAATGCTGATGAAGGCTGAAGCACTTATATGGAAAGACGTAACAGGTTGGCAAGAAGCCATTGATATAGTAAATACTATTCGACGTAGAGCTAATTTGGATGATTTAGATGTCGCTATTGCCGAAATGAATGAAGAAGATATGCTGAATTTACTTTTAAATGAACGGGACATGGAGTTTGCTGCTGAGGGGAAACGTTGGTATGATCTAGTACGTTTTGGGAAAAGCAAAGACTATAAATATAAAAATAGTTTTATAACTATGATGGTTGATAATAACTCTACAGCAAATGACAGTTGGATACGTTCCGTATTACAAAACAATTACGCTTGGTATTTACCTATTTTCCAAGACGAATTGGAGACAAATCGTTTGTTGGAACAAAATCCATATTATGGTGTAACAAGTGGAAAGAAAAATTAAACTAATACTTATGAGAACAATTAAGATAATATACTTTTTTATATTGATTACGCTTTGTTATTCATGCGACGATCCTTATGAAAATACGACCTTTCAGGTTTATGATGTAAATCCGGTTGCCAGTTATTTAGATACTCGGTCAGATGAATTTTCCTCATGGATAGAAGTGTTGAAAGTAGCGGACTTATTCAATGCCATTAATCAAGCAACAGAAAACTTTACCGTTTTTGTTCCTACAAATGAAGCTGTGGAGGCATTTTGCAAGAAGAAAGGGGTTTCATCTATTGATGAGTTGGGACAAGAATATATTCTTGATCTAGCTAAGTATCATATTATAGGTGATTCCATAAATCTAAATGAGTTTGTACAAGGGGGTAAGTTAGAAGATAGAACGCTATCCGATGATTATCTATCTGTAACCTTTGATGAAGAGTCTGCTGAGGCAGGTGGATTCAATTCGCTTTATGTCAACAATGAAGCACATGTAAAAGAAGTTGCAATTAAAGTATCTAATGGATATGTATATGTACTGAATAGTGTATTGAGTCCTCTTGTTGAGAATCTATATGAACGTGTTAGTGAATCTGAAACCGGAGCAGGGGAGAAAACCTTCTCTATATTTAGAACATTGTTAGAACAAACTAGCTGGAGTGATAGCTTGAGTGTTATTTATGAAGAGATAAAACAACCGAATGGCTCACTGTTAAAAAGAAAGCGTGATTATACTCTTTTAGCTGTTTCTGATGCTGTGTTTAAGCAGGAAGGTATATCTTCTATTACAGATCTAGCAAATAAAATTGGAGTTGAAGGAACGGATTATAAAAACAAAGAAAACGGTTTATTTCTTTATGCTGCATATCATATAATTGAGGGAAATTATTCATTATTTGATTTTCGTTCATTTGATGGTACTGCTAAGAAAAAGCTTTGGAATACTAAAGCCGAAGCTGTTTTAGAGGTTTCTTTACAAGAAGACCAAGAAATATACCTCAATTATGAAGGAAAGATTAATGAACAATCAGTGAAATCTAAGTTTTTAGATAAAAAGTCCGATGTACAAGCTAAAAATGGTATGCTACACGAACTGGATGCTTTTCTACCTTTGTGGGAGTCGATAACGCCAGTCCAAGTTGAGTGGGATTTTTGTGATTATTCGGAAGTAGCCTCATATATAGCAACTTATGGAACCACAGGACAAATTTACCAGACAGAGCATGCATCTTCAGAGTATCGTACAGAGATAACTGATTTGTCTTGTTATACAGTGGATGTAAAGTCAAGTGCAACACCTTATAAAGATTATAACCCTGTAGACTACTTTACGGTAAAAGCTACCAGTGATTGGACTAAATGTAAGAATAAAGATCAATTAACATTAAACATAGGTATGACCGGATCTATTAGTCTGAAATCACCTATAATTATTGCAGGAAAATATAAAGTGGTAATGAAAGTTTGTTATGCAAAATCAATGGACTTTATGCGTACACAGACAAGTGGAAGCAATGGTGGTTCTATGCAATTTACTTTTGATGATGATAGTGAGACAACAACATTAGTTCCTCTTTATGCTAATGTGTCATCCAACACATTAGGCGTTTATGATACGGTCATTTATGACGAGATTGAGTTTGATAAGACAGGGGTTCATACCTTGAAAATGGTTGTGATGGATCCATCAGCAGCTACAAATTCAAAATTTCGCATTCAATTAGATTATATGTTATTTGAACCCATTATTGAAGAATGAAAACTAATATGAAAACATTAAAATATATATTTCTATCAGTATTGGCTGGATGGAGTCTTTTTGCTTGTACAGATGAATGGAATTCTCACTACGAAGATAGAGAAGTTATTGTAGAGAATGAGAATATTATTGTTGTGAATCAATCAGCCATTGATTATTTGGAGTCACAAACTCATTTAAGTAAAGTGTATGAGTTATTTCTAAAAACAGGGGTTTTGAATCAACTTAAAGAAAAGAATTCTTTAGTTACAATTTTAGTTACTGATAATAACAGTCCCGATGTAGCTATGGACGACTTGACATATTTGGCAAGCTCTCACTTTTCTGATGTTTCGTTGTCTCCCTCAAATCTGTATGATGGCCAACGTATACTGATGTGGAATAAAAAATACCTCAATGTTTCAAAGGTTGTTGATTCAACTACAGAAACAACTATAGGTTTTAATAATGCGTTGGTAAAGAAAATAATTAAAGTGACAGATGGATATATCTATGAGTTGGATAATTATGTCGATTCTCCACGATCCATGTATGAAACACTTACAAACTTAAGTGATGAGTATTCGATTTTTAGAGAGGCTGTAATGTCTAGAAATCAATTGTTCTTTGATAAAGAAGCTAGTATTCCTATCGGTGTAGACCAGACTGGTAGTACTGTATACGATTCGGTGTTTGTGGTAACTAACCCCTATTTTTCAGCCAAAGGATTTGATTTGATGTCGGAATCATTAAATGCAACTATGTTGATTCCTTCTAA
The DNA here is from genome assembly GCA_964528875.1 of uncultured Bacteroides sp. Lineage (GTDB taxonomy): Bacteria > Bacteroidota > Bacteroidia > Bacteroidales > Bacteroidaceae > Bacteroides_E. Next base: position 58,936 of record CAZGUI010000005.1, read on the forward strand.
CGAGTTAATAACTAAAGCCATTGACAAAGCTCATGCTGATTTAAGCGTTTGGAATATGGAGCGTCAAGATTCTATTTTG
>CAZGUI010000005.1:59114-80602 GCA_964528875.1 uncultured Bacteroides sp.
TTAGAATATACTTTGAATTTTAAAGGATTTAGATACGATGAAAAAACGCGTGAAGCTTCTCTTTATAAAATACCACCCGGTGAATATGATCTTTGTTTAGGTTTTGAACAAACAATGCGTCATGATATAGAAGTTTCATTTAACAATGAAGTTGTTGGTTCAATTACTACTTCACAATTTACTACGACTACTTTCCACTATGATCGTGGAGGACAAGGGTATCCGGAATTCTATGATACAAGTAAAGCAACAAGTAATAGAAAAAACAATTATGACCGAGATGGAGGAAAGGTAGGAACAGTTGTCATTGATGGAACTGAACCCATAGAGATGCATATTACATTTCGTGGTTTTAAGCTGAATAATCCGAAAATATGCTTTCATCATTGGTGTCTTAAACCTACGAAGAATTGTTATTAACCTTGATACAGAATGAATATGAAAACTACAAGAATATTATATGGTGCTTTGCTACTACTTTTTTTTACACTTACTGTGCATGCGCAAGAGCACAAGGTCAGTGGTAAAATTCTTTCTTCACTAAATCAGCCGATTGAAGGTGCAATTATTTCCATCAGTGGAATTGATGATGTGCTAACCAACGCTGATGGAACATTTCACTTGGATTTGAAGAATCCTGAGGCAAATATGACAGTATGGGCGGCTGGTTATAATTCAGTTAATCGGTTAGTCAAAGGTCAGTCAGATGTTGTTATCATGATGGTTCCTTCTAATGCATATAAGTACAATGAGTCTGCTGTTTTACCTTTTAGGATAGAGAATACTCGTGCTGAAAAAACATCTGCAATTAATATTACCAAGAAAGATTTTACATTGGGGAGCATGAAGATTGATCGAGCTCTATCCGGGCAGGTTGCAGGTTTAAGAACCACTCGTATGGGAGGTATGCCTGGCGAAGGTAGTTATATGAACCTACGCGGTATTCGCTCAATGGTTGGGACTAACGCTCCATTAGTGGTTATTAATGGCGTTCCTTACTTACCTGATTCCAAAGAATCTCAACTGGTGAATGGCTATACTAAAGATATCTTCCTAGCATATAATATTGGAGATATTCAGAATATAACCGTACTAAAAGGTGCAGAAGCTGCAATGTATGGATCTATGGGGGCAAATGGAGTTATTCTTATTGAAACAGATGGAGCAAACTCAGACAACTTGGAAACTAAAGTTAGTTTTTGGGGGCAATATGGAGTAAACTGGAACAATAAACGGATGCCTTTACTTAAAGGAAATGATTATAAATCCTATCTGTCAGATGTAGGAATGACTTATTTTAATACTATGGAAGGCTTTTTTAATGAGTTTCCTTTTTTGAGTGATCCGAACAGTAAGTATAATTACTTATATAACAATGTTACGGATTGGCAAGATCTTATTTATAAAAAAGGCTTTGTTACCGACAATCTCTTTCGTGTTGAAGGAGGAGATGCTATTGCTAAATATGATATATCATTAGGATATGCTTTGGAAAATGGTCTAATGGATTATACCCAGAGTCAACGTTATCATACACAGTTGAATACTAGTGTGCTGGTAAGTAAACAGGTGGAGTTATTTGCAACAATAGGTTTAGCTTATATGAACGGAGAGTATCAAGAACAAGGCATGATTCCGGAAACAAACCCTATTTTAGCAGCATATGCACGAGCTCCACTGCTTAGTCCCTATGGGAAGGATGTCAATGGGAATACCTTAGCTTCTTATTCTTCTTATTATTATGGAAAATCGAATAATATGGATTTTGCGACTAGTAATCCTTTAGCTATTATTAATACATTAGATGGACGGAATCGGCAATATGATGTGAGTATAAAAGCTGGTATTGCTTACAAGCCTTTGCTTGGGTTAACTTTTACAGGTACATTTGGACTTTACTATAATTATAATAAAGAACAACTATTTATTCCTGGACTCACAGAGCAAACCATTCTTCCCTTTTTTGATCAATACGGTGAAGCCAAAAATACAGTTAAGGCTGGTGTAGGTGAAACATTCAATATCTTTACTAACTTGAATGGACATTATCAAAAAACATTTAATCATATTCATCAATTAAATGTTTTAGCAGGGATGCAGATGGTGATGACAAAAAATGAATATGATGCAGGTATAGGAAGAAATACACCAAATGATTTCTATCAAACTTTGAATAGTACTACTAATGGACGTTATTTTTATGGTTTTCTTGACAAATGGAATTGGATGAACTTTTATGGACATGCCGATTATACCTATAATAATAAAATTGCTGCATCTGTGAATGTAGCTGTAGATGGTGCTTCTTCATCCGGAGCATACGGAAACCACTTCCATCTATACCCTTCGGTAGGATTAACTTGGTTAGGTAAAGGTTGGTTGGCTTTGAGTAATTCAACTTTAGTGAATCGATTAAATGTAAGAGCAGAGTATGGATTGACAGGTAATAGTCGTTTTTCTTCCAGTTTAGGAAAATATTATTATACGAGTTTACCTTATCAGGATATTTCCGGCATTGTACGTGCTAACGTTTCGAATACAAAACTTAAACCAGAGAAAAACGCACAGCTAAATATTGGATTAGACATGAGCCTATTGCATAATCGATTAGAACTTACTTTTGATTATTATAACAGTCAATCAACAGATGTTATTTTTGCAAAGCCTCAATCTTCAGTTTATGGAACAACCCCGTATTACGAAAACTGTGGGAAAATTGAGAATCAAGGTGTAGAATTATCTATACAAGGATCATTGATTCGTACTGCAAATTTTGAGTGGATTTTAGGAGGAAATATAGCTCGTAATAAAGCTAAAGTGAAATCTCTAGGTAGCGATATTAATCAACTCACAAACAATTACAGTGATGGTTCTAGCTTGTTAACTCAAGTAGGTGCTGATCCTTATCAGTTTTATGGTTATCAGGCATTAGGTGTGTTTTCCACACAAAATGATGCAAATAAAGCGGGGTTGGTTAATCAAAAAAATCAGCAATTTCAAGCAGGAGATGTACATTATGTAGACCAAAATGGAGATGGTCGTATTGACGATAAAGATCGTGTTGCTTTAGGGACGGCTTCACCAAATTATTTTGGTGGGTTCTTTACTCGCATCAGCTATAAAGCTTTTGCACTTTCAGCAGAATTTGCTTATTCTAAAGGGAATAAAGCCTACAATGCAGTAAGACGGAATTTAGAGTCACTTTCGACTATGGGAAATCAAAGTGTTGCTACTATGAATCGTTGGACTGTTGAGGGGCAAGAAACAAGCATTCCCCGTGCTCAATGGGGAGACCCAATAGGTAACAGCGACTTTTCTTCTCGTTGGATTGAAGATGCATCTTATCTTCGCATGAAGAATATTACCTTTAGCTATAGCTTTGATAAGAAATTTTTAAATTTCTTCCGTTCGGGTACTATCTACGTTACTGGAGAAAATCTGCTGACAGCTACAAAGTATTTAGGTTTGGATCCCGAATTCTCCTATTCGTATAGTGATGCTATGCAAGGATTTGACTATGCTAAGATGATACAGCCTAAATCAATTAAATTTGGTGTAAACTTGAATTTCTAATAGATATGAAAAAGAACAAATTAATATACGTACTCTTATGTCTTGTTATGGCATTATATTCTTGTGATAGCTTTTTTAATGTAGATACAAATATTACATTAGATCATACAGAATACATTGATGAAAATACAGAAATGTATGCTGGTTATATCGGTATAATGACCAAAGTACAACAAATAGGAGATAAGGTTATTTACCTTACAGATACACGAGGAGAATTGCTTGAACCTACAAGAAATACTTCTAACGAGTTACATAGTTTATATAATTATGATGACGATTTGTCCGGGAATAGTTATGCCGATCCTAAAGGTTATTATGATGTGATAATTGCTTGTAATGATTATTTGCTGAAACTTTTTGACTATAAGGAGAAACATACCAGCTCAATCAACATGACTCATTATGAGGGGTTGATTAGTTCTACACTTCGTGTAAAAGCTTGGATTTATCTTACGCTAGGGAAAATTTATGGGGAAGCTGTTTGGTTTGATGACCCCATGCGCGAAATGAAGGATCTGTCTCAATTTCCTTTACTAGAAATCGATGAAATCGTTTCTGCATGTAAAGAACTGCTTACGAAAGGATTTGATGGAATTAATGGTAGGCATTCAATGGTATGGAAAGAATGGTTGGATCCTGATACTGAAACAAAAGATAGTGATTATCGTTTTTGGGATAGCATGACACCTCCATATTTTGCTCTATATGCAGAACTATGTTTATGGAGTGGAGACTATCAACAAACAGTGAATCTGATACTAAGTGAGATGAATAAGAAATTTGCTAGTACAGTAAATGATGCAACTCAATATCTGCGCAATAAGAAAATGAGTGGTGTTTATCCTCAAATTTGGAATTATGAGACCCCAAGTCCTCAGGAATTAGTTTCAGCCATAATTTATAATTATTCAAAAAATCAAACAAATAGTTTATTAAAACATTTTGGTACTGAATCACCTAACGAATATTTATTAGCTCCTTCAGAAATAGGGCGACTTCGTTTTTCAGATGTAAGCTTTAATCCATTAGGCGGATCAAGTAGTGATAGACGTGAAGGGGCTACTTTTGCAAAAGATGAAGCAGGAAATTATGTAATTCAAAAATATCGCCCGATAAACTCCCCTAAACGCACATATGCTTATCAAGATGATGTGCATATTTATACTTATCGTAGTGCCGAGTTATACTTCATGCTAGCTGAAGCTCTTAATAATTTAGGTCGAACTATAGAAGCTTCCGCTTTAATTAACCAAGGTGTGAATGGTTCTTTCCCTAATGGAGGAGTAACATGGGCAGGCTTTACAGATGACTGGACTGCTGTTACTTCTATAGGTACTCGTAAATATCCGGATATGGGTATTCGAGGAGTATTTGACTTGGGAAGTCGTGAGTTTAAAAGAGGAGATGAGTTTAAGCAAGAGAATGATATGGCTATTCTTGATGAAATGATGCTTGAGTTTCCTTGTGAAGGGAAGATTTATCCGGCTATGATTCGTATGGCTAAAAGATATAACGACTATAATATCATTGCAGATCGTGTCTGTCCAAAATATACTAACCCGGAATCTGTTCGCTCAAAAATACTTAATGGAGGCTACTTTATTTCTTGGGATTTGAAAAATAACTAAAATGTGAAAGCAGAGTGGGTTGAAAATGAACCCACTCTTACTTTTCTGATTTCCTTAATTATTTTTATTGAGATCACTTTATAATTTTATTCTGTAAAGTAATTCGTATTGGTCTTTTAAAAATTGTTGAATTCAGAAGCAAGTAGTATTATAAATTATTAGTAATGGTAAAAAAGATAAAAATAAAAGGTTTATTCATTTCAATGATAGCTATTCTGTTGGCATGTAGTCCAACAGAACAAAAGTCGATTGATCGTGAAGCGTTAATTGTGCGTAATAACCCACAAGTAAAAGTATTCGATCCGCTTGCCTCACTTTCTGTAGGGAATGGAGAATTTGCCTTCACAGCAGATATTACAGGACTTCAAACATTCCCTAAGATTTATAGTAAAGGGATACCGTTGGGTACACAGGCACAATGGGGTTGGCATAGTTTTGAAAATCCTAAAGCGTATAAATTTGAAGAAACATTGAAAGATTATAATTTTGGAAGAGGAAAAACAGAGTCTTATGCTGTTCAGTTTAAAGGTGAAGGTAGACAAAACGAAGCTGCTAATTGGTTTCGGGCAAATCCTCACCGTTTACATTTAGGTATTATTGGACTAGAGCTTGGTGAAGATGTGGATGTTTCTGATATTACAGATATACAACAGACATTGGATATGTGGAAAGGGAAAATTAACAGCCGATTTACTTGGAATAAAAGTATATATGACGTACAAACAGTGTGTCATCCTGAAAAAGACATGATCTCAGCTCGTGTTGTAAATTCGACAAAAACCGGAGTTAATTTGCGGTTTCCTTACCCGACCGGTGGCCATGCGGATGATGCGTGTAATTGGGAGTCGAATGACAAACACAGTACCGAAATTATTCGCCAAGAAGAGCAATCTGCTGTTTTGAAACGAGTGTTGGATGAAACCATTTATTATGTAATGCTTTCATGGGAAGGGAAAGCCAAATTGACAGAGAAAGAGAAAAACTACTTTGTTTTGATCCCTGAAGAAGATACTTTAGCGTTTTCTTGTGTATTTACGGCTGTTGATGATGATAGTATGATGACTTGTACTTTTGCTGAGGCTGCTACTGCAAGCGAACGGTATTGGATGTCATTTTGGAAGAATGGGGCGGTAGTAGATTTCTCTAATTGTACTGATTTACGTGCTAAAGAATTGGAGCGTCGTGTGGTGTTAAGCCAATATTTGCTAGCAATCCAAAGTGCGGGTAGTACACCACCACAAGAAACCGGTCTGACCTATAACTCTTGGTATGGTAAGTTTCATTTGGAAATGATCTGGTGGCATCAGGCTTGGTTACCACTTTGGGGACATGCCAATTTATTGGATCGTACGCTAAGTTGGTATGAAAAAGTGGAGCCTATGGCTAGTGAGATTGCTCACCGTCAAGGATTTGAAGGGGTTCGTTGGATGAAAATGACCGATCCAAGTGGAGTCGAGGCTCCTTCTAAAGTGGGTAGTTTCTTAATTTGGCAACAACCACACTTTATTTATTTGGCTGAACTACTCTATCGGGCGGATCCCTCTGATTCATTATTGCAAAAATATGGGCATTTAGTCGAAGAAACAGCTCGATTTATGTATTCATTTGCTACGTATGACGAATTGAATGAACGGTTTGTATTGAAAGGAGCTATTCCTGCACAAGAGACTTTGCGTGCTGACATCACAGTTAATCCTCCTTTTGAACTTTCATATTGGCACTTTGCTATGCAGACTGCTCAGCTATGGCGCGAGCGCAGAGGACAAGAGCGAAATGTGCAATGGGATGAGTTGATTAATAAACTTTCGCCATTGGCTTATAATACTGATGGGCTCTATTTAGCGGCGGAAACTGCACTTGACACCTATCAGGAAATTCGTTATACCAGTGACCATATGGCGGTATTGGGTGCTGTAGGTATTCTGCCTATGAATAAACTGATTCGTGCTGATTACATGAAAAACACATTAGATTGGGTTTGGGATAATTGGAATTGGGATAAGACTTGGGGTTGGGACTATCCTATGACTGCAATGGATGCAGCTCGTTTAGGTGAACCTGAAAAAGCTGTAGGGGCTTTATTGATGGATAAGCGTACCAATACATATCTAACCAATGGACATAATTATCAAAGTGATCGTTTACGTGTCTATTTGCCTGGCAATGGTGGATTACTAACAGCTATAGCATTGATGTGTGCAGGGTGGGATGGTGTTGAAGGAGAGAATCCTGGTTTTCCAAAAGATGGTAAATGGAATGTCCGTTGGGAAGGATTGAATCCACTTCCTTAAATTTCATTTATTGTGAAGTAATTACTAAGGGGAGGTAACTGAAATCTCCCCTTAGTTGTCTTATTAAATGAATGATATTTTATTGGTCGTGATTTTTTCTCTTTTATGCAGATTTTTCTCCTATTATGATATAGCCTTTAATTATTAGACTTAGACAGGCTATTAGTTATGTTTTTTTGTTGAAGCTATTCCTTGTCTTGATCTATAACATCGCAACTTTACAAACTTTTATTGTCCAATAAAAGTTTGTATGTGTCTTTTTTTCTGTGCCATTCTTTCTTTTTATAGTTGTTTATAAAAAAGAGTAGAATCTGTTTTGCTTTGACAATTAGCAGTATTTTTATTGGAGAAGTTAAAATAGGATTGAACACTACGGTATTCATGCTTCTTTTTATATCTTTGTTTGTGAAAAACGATGCATATGAGAAACATACTTTTGTTTTTGCTTATTATAATCCATTTGCCTTTACGAGCTTTTGTTGAAATTCGATCTGAACGCTTATCAACTATAAATGGACTGGCAGATAACTCCATACGACACATTTATCAAGATAAGAAAGGTTTTCTCTGGATGGCTACACTTAATGGTTTGAGTCGCTATGACGGAACCTCTTTTGTTAATTATTATCCTCAAGAAAACGAACAAATTACACTTGCTGATCACCGAATCAAAAGTTTAATAGAAGATAAGAATGGTTTTTTGTGGATTACGACCTATTCCGATATTTTTAACTGTTATGACTTTAAGAAAGATCGCTTCGTTGATTTTTCCGGTCAAGGAATGCATACCGCTCATTATCGAAACATCTCTTTGATAGAAGATGATGTTTGGCTTTGGGGAAAAACAGAAGGCTGTTTGCGTGTTTCCTATTGTGATGAAACGTTTTCTTCGGAATCTTATAGTCTAAGTAACAAGACTATAGAATCCAATCATATTCATTCTGTTGTTGAAGGATATCAAGGTAAAGTTTATATTGCTACTGATAAAGGACTTTATGGATGGAATAGAGGGAAATTATCCTGCATACAACCCGATATTGATTGCGTAAAGGTTTTAATATATAAAGATAAAGCTGTATTTGTCACTTCCAATGGTATCATTTGGGTCGATGATGCAAATTATGGATTTATAAAGGCTGGAGAACTTCCCTTAAATGGGAAACATGCATTGACAGGGGCACTTAATATTAAAACCAATTGTGTGTTTTATACTTCGGGAGGAAGTTACTCTTTTGATATGGAAACTTATCAATTGAAGCAGCTTTATGGTCAGTGGGATTTGACTAATGGGTATGTAGATGTGGATAATCGTGGAAATTATTGGATTCATAATTGGAGTGGAAACCTCTACTATATTCATGCAGAGACAGGGAATCTGAAGATTCTTTCTTTAATGTCTATAAAACAAATGAACCTAATTAATCGTGAACAATATCGTTTTTGGCACGATTCTCGAGGTATTATTTGGATTGCGACTTATGGTAACGGATTATTCGCCTATAATCCGGAGAATGAACAACTTAGACACTTTACTGATAATGATCAATTGGGGTATATTGGGTCTAATTTTTTACTAAATATCATGGAAGATCGCTCTGGCAGTCTTTGGGTAAGTTCAGAGTTTAGTGGTGTTTCACATTTGAGCGTTGTCAACCAAGGTGCGACTCGTATTTATCCTGAAAGTAATAGGTATATGCATGGTCTGAATACGATTCGATTGATTGCCGAAACCAAAGAAGGGATGGTTTGGATAGGGACTCGCTATGGGGGATTATATAAGTATGATGCTGAATTATATGAGATTAAAGAAAAGAGTTATAATAATGTAGGAACTTATGCCGTTTGTGAAGATAAAGAGGGTAGAGAGTGGGTAGGAACTCGAGGGAATGGACTCTATATTGATGGTAAGCAATATACTACAGTTTTCTCTGATTCCAATGCATTAGCACACAATAGTGTCTTTTCTATTTTGAGAGATAGTACTGGGCGAATGTGGATAGGTACATTTGGCGGAGGGTTGAATTTAGCGATAGCCCAAGACAAAGGCTATGTATTTAAGCGATTTCTAGATGGAAGTTATGGACAACGGTGGATACGTTGTTTGATTGAAGACCAAAATGGGTGGATATGGGTCGGGACAAGTGGAGGAGTTTTTGTTTTCCATCCTGAAGAACTACTAAGAAACCCCGATTGTTATAGGGGGTATGACAAACAAAATAAAAGTTTGAAAAGTAATGAAATTCGTTCTTTATTTAAAGATAGTAAAGGAAGGATATGGATTGCTGAATCAGGTGTGGGGTTCTCAGTTTGTACTCCTAATGGAGACTATGATAAGCTTATATTTAAACACTATTCAGTAAGTGATGGATTGGTAAGTAGTATGGTACAAGCTTTTGTGGAAGATGATCAAGGCATGATCTGGATTTCTACAGAGTATGGAATATCTTGTTTTAATCCTGAAATAGAAACATTTGAGAACTATTTTTTTTCTGATATGATGCTAGGAAATGTGTATACTGAAAGTTGTGCTCATAGATTGAAGAATGGTCGACTGGTGTTTGGCTCCAATCAGGGGCTTGTGGTAATTGATCCTAAACAAGTAGATAAGAAGCAGAGTAAGGTTTCTGTAACCTTTACCGACTTGAAGTTAAATGGAATATCAGTAAGTCCGAATGATGAAGGATCCTCATTGCAATCGACTTTAGCCTATGCAGAATCTATCCGATTAAATCATCACCAAAACTCTTTTGCTATAGAATTTTCTACACTTGATTATTCAGAAATAAATCCTCCTAGGTTCAGTTATAAACTAGAAAACTACGAAAAAGAATGGAGTGCTCCTTCCATCTTGAATTTCGCGGCTTACAAGAATCTTGATGCTGGTACCTATCTGCTTCGTGTCAAAGCATGCAATGGAATAGGTGAGTGGGGAGATGAGGAGTCTGTATTAAAGTTGGTTATTGTGCCTCCTTTTTGGAAGACAACAGAAGCTTTTCTTATTTATCTTTTTCTTTTGTTTATCCTATTCTATCTCGTCTTTCGAATCATTCATAAGATGAACACCTTACGAAATAAAGTGAAGATTGAAGAGCAATTGACCGAATATAAACTTATTTTCTTTACTAATATTTCACACGAATTCCGTACTCCTCTGACACTAATTAAAGGTGCACTTGAGAAAATACAAAGTGCATCTAGAATACCAAAAGATATAAACAGTTCGGTTACTATTATAGATAAAAGTACTCATCGATTGTTACGTCTTGTCAATCAATTAATTGAATTTAGAAAGATGCAACAAAATAAGTTGTCCCTAGCTTTAGAAGAAACAGATATTGTTCCTTTTATATACAACATATTTCTGAACTTTAAAGATATAGCTGAGTCCAAGAATATTACTTTTGAGTTTCTTTCACCGAATATTTCCTATCAGATGTACATAGACCAAGATAAAGTAGATAAATCGATGTACAACCTTTTATCAAATGCATTGAAGTATACTCCAAGACAAGGTAAGGTAGTTCTTTCATTAGAAATAGATGAAACGAATAGCCTGTTTGTTATAAAAGTAATTGATAATGGGGTAGGGATACCAAAAGATAAACAAGGGGAGTTATTTAAACGTTTTATGCAAAGTGGTTTTTCTCGTGATAGTATGGGTGTGGGTTTGCATTTGACCCATGAGTTGGTAAAGATACATAAAGGACGTTTGCATTTTGAGGAAAACCCTAATGGTGGTTCTATCTTTTCAATTACATTACCTATTGATTCTTCCATATACCGACCTGATGATTTCTTATTAACGTCCAATTCGTTATTAGAAAAAGGAGAGAAAGGAAGCTTCATAGCAGAAAATCCTGGGAACGGGACAGATGATTTAGATATAGAACAAGATCTAAATAGATCACAATCTACTCCTTTGAATAAACAACGAATTTTACTTATCGAAGATGATGATGATGTTCGTGACTTCTTGATCGAATCATTGAATATGTATTTTGAGGTAATTACAGCCTCCGATGGAGCAAGTGGACTTGAACAGGCACAAAATGTTGCTCCGGATCTGATTATTAGTGATGTAATGATGCCTGGTTACTCTGGCTTTGAAATCACTAGACGTTTAAAAAATGATTTCAACACCAGCCATATTCCTATTATTTTGCTCACCGCTTTGAGTGCACCAGAAAATCATTTGGAAGGAGTGCAAAGTGGTGCAGATGTATATATAACTAAGCCTTTCAGCATGAAACTCCTACTTACTAGTGTAATGAAGCTGATAGAGCAACGTGAAAAATTACGCGAAAAGTTTGTAAAAGATCCAAATTCAATCCATTCCACAATCACTGTAACTGAGAAAGACAAGGATTTTGCAGATCGCTTGATGTTAGTGATGGAGTCTCAGCTGTCAAATCCGAGTATTTCAGTCGATGACATTGCATCTATTATGGAGATGGGTCGAAGTGCTTTTTATTCTAAGGTTCGAGGCGTGACAGGCTATTCGCCTGCGGAGTATATGCGTATTATGCGCATGAAAAAAGCTGCTCGAATACTTTCACAACAGAGATATACAGTAGCTGAAGTATCGTATCAAGTAGGGATTAACGATCCGTTTTATTTTAGCCGATGTTTTAAAAATCAATTTGGTGTATCGCCTTCGGTATACCAGAAAGGACAACCTGATGATGATACTCCTACTCCTTAGTTTGGAATAAGTTTTTTTTATTCAACTATTAGAATATCTATATTTTGCTAAAACAGTATTTTTATGGGTTGTTAAATAAGAATAGAAGATAACTCGTTTTTTTGTCAGCTGTTTTCTTGGGGAACAAACTCTAGTTGTGATCTTAAACAATGAGTAAAATTTGATTTTTATGTATATCAATCAAATAAAAGAACTAGTAAAAATAGTCGATTTTTAGCCACTAATAATTCAAAACTTGTCGTTGAATAATATTTATTTTACTATGTGATTTTTTAGTTTAATTCAATATGATTTTTTATCTAGCTTTGCTCTAAATCAGCTTTTGATTTACTTTGTGTAACCACATAAACACCGATAAAGACCAAAGCAATAGCGATACCTTTACTCCATCCCATTCTGTCCATCCCTAAAGCCAAAGCTAATAATGTGGCTACAATTGGCTGAACATTGTTATACATACTTATTAACGTGGGACGAAGTAATTTTTGCGCTGTCATCATCAATAAATAGGATAGGAAGGTGGCTCCAAAAACCACAAAACCCAATTGTAACCAAATATCAGCAGCAATTTGTGGATAGGGAATGGCTACTATATCTTGATATGAAAAAGGCAAGAAACAAATAGTAGCATATAAAAATAACCATTTACTAATGGTAACAGGAGAATACTTGGTTAATATATCTCTGAAAACCGTTAGATAGATTGCAAAACTTACTTGAGCCGTTAATACCATTAAGTTTCCTACTCCACTACTTATAGCACTAGTGTTTGTGTGTCCGCTAAGAACCAGTATTATAGCTCCTGTAGCACCAATGATAACACCTAAAACTTTTTTATTGGTGATAGGCTCTTTTAAAAATATAGCAGAAGCTATCATCGTAATGATTGGAGCTGTGGTAGTTATTATAGAAGCATCTATTGGCGATGTTTTAGATAGGCCGAAAATAAAAAGACCTTGATTAAAAACTACAGCAAACAAAGAGGCAAAAAAGATGCGAATGCGATCTTTTTTATCAATCTTTTCTTCGGGAAGAAATAGGGAGAGTAGCCAAAAAGCTATTGCTGCACCCATCATTCGGAAGGTTGTAACACTAAATGGAGATAAATTATTCAGTACTTGTTTTGCTATGGGAGCATTCAGTCCCCATATCACATTGGCGAATAAAACCAGCAGATGTCCTTTATGACTCTTTTCGTTGTATATATTTCCTTTTTCCATAAAACTTCACAAAGTTACACCTTATTTTATGATTTTAATATTATATTTGTTTATATAGCGTGTGGTAAATGATTCTCTATTGAATTAACTAATAGCAATTTACAACATGATATTAATAAGATTTTAACTATAAAAGAAGAACAAATTATGAGTGACGTATTTGATTTTTTGAGTGAGTTTTTATTATCAATAGGTATAAGCCAAGTCTGGGTTGATCGCCTGGATCGGATAATCATTGTACTGGTTATTGTAGGTTTGGCTTTTCTTGTTGAGGCCATCATCCGGGCTATTGTTTTACAAGCTATGAATAGTATTGGAAAAAGAATCAAATCGAATACCTGGCGCGAAATATTAGTCAATAAAAAGATTTTTGGAGTGTTACTACGAATTATTGCACCCATCTTAATTCTTTCTTTAATGTCGATGTATTTTACAGAAAAAGCACCTCTACTGACTATAATATACAGAATATGTAATGCTTATATTATTTATGTAGTTATGCGTATGATTAGCTTTGTTTTGGCTGCTATATTTGATATATATACCTTAAAGGAGGAGTTTAAAGACAGACCTTTAAAGGGATTACTTCAAACGGGTCAAACCATTGTTTATTTTATAGGTGGTATTATTATAATTAGTGTTTTAATTGGCAAGGAAGCTTCTGATTTGTTTATCGGTTTAGGAGCATCGGCTGCTGTATTGATGTTAATCTTCCAAGATAGTATTCTAGGTGTTGTTGCCGGTATCCAGTTATCAGCTAATAATATGTTGCGTGTAGGGGACTGGATTACTATGCCCAAGTATAATGTAGATGGGGATGTTATTGAGGTCACTTTAAATACAGTTAAGGTACAGAACTTTGATAAGACTATCGTAACTGTTCCTCCTTATGCATTGGTGAAAGAGTCGTTTCAAAACTATAGAGGAATGAAAGATTCCGGTGGTCGCAGGGTAAAGCGCTCCTTGACTATTGATTTTGATACAGTTCAATTTTGTACTTCTGAAATGATTGAGGAGTTTAAAAAGATTGATTGTTTAAGTAATTATTTAGAGAAGAAAGATAAAGAACTGAAAGTATTCAATGAGAAGCATCCGGCTAAAGGGGCGAGTGAATTGAATGTTCGTAGACAAACAAATTTGGGTGTGTTCAGAGCATACATTGATGCCTATCTGAAGCAGCAATTTGATTCGATTCAACAATCAGGATTTACCTTTTTGGTGCGTCAATTACAACCTACTGAGTTTGGTATACCTATTGAACTTTATTTCTTTACGAAGACTACCATTTGGGCCGAATATGAAGGGATACAAAGTGATGTGTTCGATCATATTCTAGCTTCGGTTCCCTCGTTTGGTCTCAATTTATACCAAGCTCCATCGGGTGAAGATATACGTGAAATGAAAACTTTACCTCAAAAAGATAAAGTATAAATTAGTATTTAAAAGATAGAGAATGATGAAAAGAGTTTATGCTGATGTTACTAAGAAAAGTCATCAGCATAAGCTCTTTTTTGGTTTTGTAGAAGTTACTCCGAAAATAATTATTCTAACATATAAATTAGTATGAATAAACTAAGAATTGCTGTTACAGGAGCAGCAGGGAATTTAGGTTCATTATTAGCCCATAGACTACTCAAAGAGAAGGTATCCCTAAATCTGCTTATACATAAAAAGAGGTTACCGAAGGCGTTGAATGAAAATAAGAAGGTAACAACTTTCACCGTTGATTTATCAAATCAAGCGAGTTTACTTCAAGCATTAGAAGGAGTTGATGTGGTTGTGCATTTTGCGGGTGTTCTCTTTAAGTCAAATCCGGAAAAGTTTTTAGCCACAACGAATACTCAATACTTTAAGAACCTTTTGGATGTAGCCGTAGAACAAAAGGTAAAACGAATTATCTTGATTAGTTTTCCTCACGTTGAAGGAGAGAGCTTTCCTGATAAACCGGCAAAAGGGATTTTGAATGGAACTCCAATTTCTGTTCACGCTATAACCCGATTAGAAGAGGAACAGTTGCTGTTTAATTATGCAACAAGACATTCTTTTGAACCTGTTTCTTTGCGTGTTGGAATGGTGTATGGCAAAGGAATATTAATGATTGATGCAGCCCAGTGGTTTGCTAAACATAATCTGTTGGGCGTATGGAAAAATCCAACTTATATTCATTTAATTTCGAAAACCGATTTTGTAGATGCAACAGTAGCTGCTTGTCTTTATGAAAATATTAATGGTATCTACCATATAGGGGATGATGGTGTACAAACGCTTCAAGAGTTTTTAGATACCATTACACAATATAAAAGATATAAAAAACCGTGGCGTATGCCTTTATGGATGATCTTAACGGCTGCTCGTTTTTTTGAATTATGGTCAAAAGTGTTTGATACCCGTAGTCCTCTAACTGTCGATTTTATTCAAATTGGACGTGTGTCTTATTATGGAGATACTGAAAGAATGAAAAAAGAATTACTTTCCAACTTAAAATATAAGACTTACAAAGAGGGGTTGAGCTTGTTTGATTGATTAGTTCATTGCATAAAAAAAGTTATTTTTAAGAGAGGCTGTAGAAGTCTCTAAACAGAGATTTTTTTGTTTTTTACTCGGTCCTAGACCGAGCACCCTTCAGTCCTAGACCGACACCCCTTCAGTCCTAGACCGAAGGTCATTGGGTCTAAGACCTAACCAAAAGAGCTTGAGTAGTAAGTTTATTTTGCTTGAAACGAAGGGTTGAATGAGCTGTAGTTTAAAACTAAAAACCCCATTTTTTTGTTATTCCTAGTCTGAATGTCGATGTAAAAATCACTTTTGGGGAATTTTTACAAATACCGATGCAGTATTTTTGCTTATAGTACATTTAATAGATAGTTTTGTTAATTAGTAACACAAGAAAAAAATATATTTATGAAAAAAAGAAAGAGTTTTCTTATCGGATTATTTAGTCTTTCATTATTACTACTTATGAGTTGTGCAACATCAAAAAATAGTTTAGCATTCTCCGAATTAAATGGCGAATGGAATATTATAGAAATAAATGGAAACGTAGTTGTTCCAGCAGATAATCAACCTTTTCCTTATGTAGGCTTTGATACCTCAACCGGACGATTAAGTGGAAGTAGTGGATGTAACCGAATGATGTCTACTATTGCTCCCGGAGCTAATGTAGGTGAAATTGTAATAGGTAACATTGGTTCTACTCGTATGGCTTGTAAAGACATGGAACTAGAAAGTAATGTTTTAAGTGCTATGGGGGAGGTGAAAAGCTATAAAAGAATTGATGCCGATAAAATTGCACTATGTAATGCAAGTGGTAAAGTTATTTTGGTTTTAGCTTCTAAAGGGGCTACAGGTGATTTATCAGCTTTAAATGGTGAGTGGCTTATAACTACAGTAAATAACGAAGCGATAGCTTTTGATTTAAACAAACAACCTTTTATTGCTATTGATGTAGCTAAAGAGGCTGTTCATGGCTACTTGGGTTGTAACTCTTTTACAGGAGGTTATAAAGTAGATGAGGCTGTCAATAACTCCATTTCATTTCCTGCATTAGGTGCAACTATGATGGCTTGTATGGATATGGAATTGGAAGGAAAAGTATCAAAAGCACTCAATGCGGTTAAAACTTATAAGTTAACAGTGGAAGGTATTGCTTTTTATGATGCTAATGGTGAACGAATAATGACATTACTGAAGAAGTAAATAAATTTAGTGTTTGGTTAGTGAGTGAAGTAGGGGGATTGATTCGTCGATCTCTCTACTTTTTTTATGTCTTTGACTTACTCCTTCTATTTTTCTTTTAATAAGATTGAAATAATAATAGGAGCTCCAAATAGTGCTGTTACTGCATTAATGGGTAAAGTGCCTTGCAATCCGGGAAGTTGAGATATCAAATCACAGAATAACATAATAATGGCACCACATCCCATAGATGCAAACAATACAACCCGATGATTGGCTGTTTTGAATAATCCTCGAGCGATATGGGGGGTTGTTATTCCTATAAAAGCGATTGGCCCTGTAAAAGCAGTACTAGTACCTGCCAATAAAGCCGTAAGGAGAATGATAAGTACTTGTAGTTTTTTGACAGAGAAACCTAGTCCTTTAGCATAATTATACCCTAGTAGTAGTGCGTTGAGTGGTTTTTGAAGAAGTAATGCTCCAATTATCCCTAATAAAGTAAACGTGAAAAGAACTTTAATTTGATCCCAGCCCACAGCAGACAAACTGCCAAAAGTCCATGTTACAAATAACTTAAGTGTATCCGGATTACTTATGCTCTGAAGAATACTAACAATGGCTCCAGCAAAGTAACCAATCATTAATCCAACAATAAGTAAGGAAACGGTTTGTCGCACCCGCAATGCCACAAAAACCACGAGTAGTAAAACAACTGTTGCTCCAATGATAGCAGCAGTAACTTGCCCCCAACCACTTAAATAATTAAGAAAAGGAAGAGAAATACCCGATAAGGTAAGTAATGCCACACCTAAGCTAGCACCGGAAGTTACTCCTAAGACATCGGGCCCTGCCAGTGGATTATTGAAAAGAGTTTGCATAAGAACTCCGGACAAGGCCAATCCTGCTCCGGTGAGTATAGCTGTTAATGCCTTAGGTAGTCGGTGATTAAGTAATATCTCTCGTTGAATGTCTACTTCAGGATTTCCTTTGATGGCTTCCCATAGTTCGGTGGGTGAAAAAATAACACTACCTAAGGCCAAATCGGCTATTAAGGCAAAGACAAAGAGCACACAGAGTAAGACAACTAATCGTTTCATAAATAAAGGTCTTGAAATCTTTACTTGAGTTTCTCTATAAAGGTAAGCTCATAATCGGGAAGTAAATGAGGATGTGCGATTTTTATCAAATCTTTTAGTAAAAGATCCGGTCGCGCCACTCCTAATTCCCAATAGTCGTTTCCTCCCTTTTCATTCATTCGTTTATTCGGATTATAAACAGCTCCCGATTGATAGGCCTTAAATAATTTATAACGTTTGTCTATGGTTGCTAGTTGCTCTAAAGTTTCCACTTGTACATTAATCCATAAATCTGCTTTGTTAAAGTAAACTAATGCTTCTTCAATGGTTGAGTTTATACTTCCTTTCTCTTGGTTATCTGCATAATGGTAATGAAAACCTGCATCGCTAAACAGTTGTGCATTAAAACTTTTGCCACCCGGCATAGACCACGCACCTCTATAATCTTGTCCGGTTAAAACAGATGGTTTAATTAGGATAGAGTCTGATACTAAATCCTTAGCTTTATTATATTTGTTCTCAATATCAGTAAATAACTCTTGTGCCAAGGAGTCCTTATCGAAGAATGCTGCAACAAACTTAATCCATTCAGCTCTTCCCAATACGGTTTCTTCTTGCCATTCAATGTTATAAAGAATATTAAGTCCGGTTTGTTTTAATCGTTTGGTATTTTCATCTTCTACATTATAGGCAGAGGTCATTATTGCATTTGGGCGAAGCAATAATAATCGCTCTAAATCCAAATTGAAAGAATCGCCTATATTTTTGATTCTTCCTTCTTTAACACCTTGTAGAATGTGAGGGTTATAAATGTAGTCCGGATTGCATACGCCTGTTATTAGTGAGCTTATACCAAGCAGCTCCGCAAAGCCAAGGTGAGTGGCAGAGTTTACAACCCATTCTTTAATTGGTATTTTAATTGTTTGTCCATCCATTGGCGTTTGGATAGCAGTGTCTTTAATTAAATAGTATTTTTCATAAATAGTTCCCGGAGTCCAAGGGTTAAATACGGTCACTTGGGTATATTCTTTGTTGGAGTAATCTATGTCAAACCCTTTGGCATAGATTAGAGATGTTTGATGTTTAACTTCTTGTTTAGGGGTGTTTTGGCACGAAATGTGACAAAATAAAATCGAAATAAGAACTAGGTGTATGGGTCTAATATATTTCATCGTGTTGTGTTGAATTTTATGTGAGAACAAAAATAAGAATAAAATAATGCTTAGAATAATAAAACAGAGGTATAGTGAAATAAAATAGGTCTGACTTATTGTCATATTGAAAAAAACAAAGAGGTTAATATGTTTTGGCACGAGGTTTGCTTGGTAGTATGTTGAATGTCTTACTGACAAAAGAAAATGGAAGTAGACATTATTTAATAGGGTAATAAAGAATAAACAATTAAATTAAAATAAAATCATGGGAAAAATAATTGGAATTGATTTAGGAACCACAAACTCTTGTGTTGCTGTATTCGAAGGTAACGAGCCTGTTGTAATCACCAACGATGAAGGTAAAAGAACAACACCTTCTATAATAGGGTTTGATGGTGATGAAAGAAAAGTAGGAGATCCTGCTAAACGTCAGGCTATTACTAACCCACAAAGAACCGTTTCATCTATCAAACGTTTTATGGGTGAAAACTGGGAGCAAGTGCAAAATGAAGTAGCTAACGTGCCTTATAAAGTTGTAAAAGGTGACAACAATACTCCTAGGGTTGACATTGATGGTCGTTTATATACTCCTCAAGAATTGTCAGCAATGATTCTTCAAAAAATGAAGAAAACAGCTGAAGACTACTTAGGACAAGAAGTAACCAATGCAGTAATTACTGTACCAGCTTATTTCTCTGACTCACAACGTCAAGCTACTAAAGAAGCAGGTCAAATTGCAGGATTGAACGTAGAGCGTATTGTGAATGAGCCAACAGCAGCAGCTTTAGCTTATGGATTGGATAAAGTTCATAAGGATATGAAAATTGCTGTGTTCGACTTAGGTGGTGGTACTTTTGATATCTCTATATTAGAATTTGGTGGAGGTGTGTTTGAAGTACTTTCAACGAATGGTGATACTCATTTAGGAGGTGATGATTTTGACCAAGTGGTAATTAACTGGTTGGTAGATGAATTCAAGAAAGATGAAGGAGCTGATTTAACTCAAGATCCTATGGCTATGCAACGTTTGAAAGAGGCTGCAGAAAAAGCTAAAATTGAATTATCTTCAACAACAAGCACAGATATTAACTTACCATACATTATGCCGGTTAATGGTGTGCCTAAACACTTAGTAAAAAAGATCACTCGTGCTAAATTTGAATCTTTAGCTCACGAAATGATTCAAAGATGTTTAGGTCCTTGCCAAAAAGCAATGAGCGATGCCGGACTTAAGAACTCTGATATTGATGAGGTTTTATTGGTAGGTGGATCAACTCGTATACCGGCTATTCAACAATTAGTAGAGAACTTCTTTGGACAAGCTCCTTCAAAAGGAGTAAACCCGGATGAAGTGGTTGCTTTAGGTGCAGCAGTTCAAGGTGCAGTGTTAAGTGACGATATTGAAGGAGTGGTATTATTAGACGTTACTCCTCTATCAGTAGGTATAGAAACACTGGGTGGTGTAATGACTAAGTTGATTGAAGCCAACACAACTATACCTGCTAGAAAAACTGAGACTTTTTCTACTGCTGCAGATAATCAAACTGAGGTTACTATTCACGTAATCCAGGGAGAACGTCCTATGGCTAATCAGAACAAGTCAATCGGACAATTTAACTTAACCGGTATTTCTCCGGCACCTCGTGGTGTACCTCAA
Source organism: uncultured Bacteroides sp. (assembly GCA_964528875.1). Classification (GTDB taxonomy): domain Bacteria; phylum Bacteroidota; class Bacteroidia; order Bacteroidales; family Bacteroidaceae; genus Bacteroides_E. The sequence goes on from CAZGUI010000005.1 coordinate 80,094, forward strand.
ATTGAAGTGTCTTTTGATATTGATGCGAATGGTATTTTGAAAGTGTCTGCTAAAGATAAAGCAACAGGTAAAGAACAAAGTATTCGTATTGAAGCTTCTTCCGGTTTAAGCAAGGAGGAGATTGAAAAGATGAAAGCTGAAGCAGCAGCAAATGCTGAGGCTGATCAAAAAGAGCGTGAAAAAATTGATAAGCTAAACCAAGCAGATAGTTTGATTTTCCAAACTGAAAAGCAGTTGAAAGACTTAGGAGATAAATTACCTGCAGATAAGAAAGCACCGATTGAAGCTGCTCTTACTAAGTTAAAGGATGCTCATAAAACTCAAAACATTGAGGCTATTGATTCATCTATGGCTGAATTGAATACTGCATTTCACGCTGCTAGCGAAGAGATGTATGCTCAAAGTGGACAAGCTGGAGCAGGAGCCGATGCTGGTGCAGGGCAAGCTAATCCTTCAGATTCAAGCGATGACAATAACGAAAATGTTCAAGATGCAGACTTTGAAGAAGT
>CAZGUI010000006.1:0-79942 GCA_964528875.1 uncultured Bacteroides sp.
AACCTCATCAAGTTACTTTAGTTCCGGACGATCCGGATCAAATTACTTCTAATGAGGGATGGAATACAAAAAAACATTTGGAATTTTTGAAACCTATTCTTTCACGCTTTAGTGATGCAGGAATACGGACTTCTGTTTTTGTAGACCCACATCCCGAAATGATTGAATATGCTGCCAAAGCCGGAGCTGACCGAGTGGAGTTGTATACTGAACCTTATGCTAAAGGATATCCTATAGATAGGGAACAAGCAATTGCTCCTTATGTGGAATGTGCCAAACTAGCTCGATCATTAGGACTTGGACTTAATGCGGGGCACGATTTAAGCTTAGAGAATTTAAATTATTTATACAAAACAATTCCTTGGATTGATGAAGTCTCAATAGGACATGCTTTAATTAGCGATGCACTTTATATTGGATTAGAAAAAGCAATTCAGGAGTATAAAAACTGTCTGCGAAAATAATGGGTGGAATAATATTGTTAGCTCAAAGTGTAGCTCAAGGAGTTGATTCTCTTTTATTGGAGAATCCTGTTTTAACAGAGGTTAATGCTTCTGAATCAATGAATCTTTTTGATATGGCTCTTAAGGGGGGATGGATAATGATTGTCCTTCTTTTACTGTCTTTAATTGCTTTTTACATTCTTTTTGAACGTATCTATGTGATTCGTAAAGCAGGTAAAGAAGATCCTCAGTTTATGGATAAAATTAAAGATTATATCCTTGAAGGAGAGATTAAGTCGGCCATTCAATATTGTAGAGCTACTGATACACCTGCTTCTCGTATGATTGAGAAAGGAATTAGTCGACTGGGTAGACCGGTTAATGATATTCAGGCAGCCATAGAGAATGTGGGCAATATGGAAGTGGCCAAATTAGAGCGAGGCTTAAACTTTATGGCGACTATATCTAGTGGAGCACCTATGATTGGTTTCTTAGGTACGGTAACCGGTATGGTTAGAGCTTTCTATGAAATGGCAAATGCCGGAAACAATGTGGATATCACCCTTCTATCGGGAGGTATATACGAAGCGATGGTAACTACAGTAGGAGGTTTAATAGTGGGTATTATAGCGATGTTTGCTTATAACTATTTGGTGACTATTGTGGATGGTATTGTGAATAAAATGGAAAGTAAGACTATGATGTTTATGGACTTACTGAATGAACCGGTAAAGAAGTAGGGGAATCCTCATTTATCTATAAATTTTTACTTTATGTTAAAACGTAGATCAAAAGTTACACCAGCCTTTAATATGGCGTCAATGACTGACATCATATTTTTGTTACTGATCTTTTTTATGATAACTTCTACTGTTGTTTCTCCTAATGCCATCAAAGTTCTTTTGCCTCAAGGCAAACAGCAGACTTCAGCAAAACCACTAACTCGGGTAATTATTGATAAGGATCTGAACTATTATGCCGGTTTTGGAAATGATAAAGAGCAACAGCTAATCTTGGAGGATTTAGCTCCTTTCTTAGAAGAGTGTGCCATTAGAGAGCCGGAGATGTATGTGGCTTTATATGCCGATGAAACGGTGCCTTATCGTGAGATTGTGCGTGTGTTAAATATTGCCAATGAGAATAAATTTAAAATGGTCTTGGCAACTCGTCCACCTTCAGATAAAAAATAAATGTCAAATAAAAAAAAGGGAAAATATGTTGGGATTATAGGGGCTTTCATAGTCCACTCTGCTCTTATTGCCCTTTTATTTTGGATTAGTATTGTTGTACCCGAACCCCAAGAAGAAAGTGGTGTTCCCGTATTGTTGGGCTTTGTGGATGTGGCACAAGGTACTTTTAATCCTGAGAGTTTAGTGTCTGGTTACAATGAACCTGTAGAGGTTGAAGCTTCTGAGGCTAGTGAACCGGCCGAACAGCATATTATAACGCAGACCGAAGAAGAAACCGTAGCTATGGAAACTCATAGTGAAGCCCCTAAAAAAGTGGAAGAAAAACCCCAGCCTACTGAAGCAGAGAAGGAAGCTGAGGCTAAACGATTGGCCAAGGAAAAAGCTGAAAGAGAGAGAAAAGCGGCAGAAGCGGCGGCTGCAAGTCGTGTTGCCGGAGCATTTAATAAAGGAACTTCAATGGGAAGTAGGGGTGACGGTGAGAGTGGTGAAGGAGTTGAGGGAGTAACTACCGGAAATAGTGATACCGGGAAAAAACAAGGAGTGGGAGGCTATGGGAACTTTGATTTAAGTGGTCGTTCCATAGGTCCTGAAGGATTACCTCGTCCTGTATATAATGTGCAAGAAGAAGGTATAGTTGTCATTAATATTGTAGTCAACCCGGAAGGGCAGGTCGTTTCAACCGGTTTAAACCCTAAAACAAATACCGTAAATCCCGCCTTGAGAAAAGCAGCAGAAGATGCTGCAAGAAGAGCCAGATTTAATGCCGTCAGTGGTGTAAATAACCAAGCCGGTACTATTACATATCAGTTTAACTTAAAATAATTCTATTATGAGTACAGTACATGTTTTTTTCGCAGATGGATTTGAAGAGATGGAAGCACTAACTTCTGTTGATGTGCTTCGAAGAGCCGGATTAGATGTTGTTATGACATCGGTAACTGGAAATAAAATGGTAACAGGTGCTCATGGTGTGGCGGTTCAGGTTGATGAACTTTTTGAGAATTGTGATTTTTCGAAAGCTATACAACTTATTCTTCCCGGAGGTATGCCCGGGTCTGAAGCTTTGGCTAATCATAAGGGGTTGCAAGAGTTGCTAGTGAAGTTTAATGCTGAGAAAAAACCAATTGCTGCTATTTGTGCTGCACCTATGGCTTTGGGTAAATTGGGGCTGGTTAAAGGACGTAAGGTTACTTGCTACCCTGGTTTTGAGCGTTTTTTAGAAGGAGCAGAATACACAGCTAATCTAGTGGAGCAAGATGAATATATCATTACTGGAAAAGGTCCAGGTGCTTCTCTTCCCTTTGCTTTAAAAATTGTAGAAGCTTTACTTAGTAAAGAGAAAGCCCAAAAACTAGCAGAAGAAATGCAATTCAAGGCATAGGTTATGTCTACAAAGAGATTTGCTGTAATTGTTGCCGGAGGTAGAGGTACTCGTATGAAGAGTGATTTGCCTAAACAGTTTTTACAGCTCCAAGGGAAGCCTATACTGATGCATACATTAGACGTTTTTTATACTTTTGATGCATCAGTAGACATTATTTTGGTTTTACCTGAAGATCAGCAGACTTATTGGAAAGAGTTATGTAAAGAGTTCTCTTTCTCCATTCCTCATCAAATTGCTGATGGTGGAAGTACTCGCTTTCATTCCGTTTTCAATGGGTTGGCAAAAATTAAGGGCGAAGGTGTTGTGGCTATTCACGACGGGGTTCGCCCCTTTGTTTCTTTATCTGTTTTAGATACTTGTTATAGAGAAGCGGAGAAGTTCAAGGCCATTATTCCGGTTCTTAATATTCAGGAATCACTTCGTGAGATTCTGGGTAAGGAAACCCGTATGGTGGATCGATCTAAGTTTTTAATAGTACAAACCCCACAAGTTTTTGATGTAGAAACGCTGAAGGATGCTTATCAGCAGCCTTATTCTTCTCTGTTTACCGATGATGCATCGGTTGTTGAGGCTAATGGAGGAGTCATTCATACCGTAAAGGGTAATGAGGAAAATATAAAACTAACTACTCCTTTTCATCTAAAAATAGCAGAAACCCTGATGTGATGTTTGATCTAACAACACAAGACATAAAGTATCTTTCTGGTGTTGGCCCCCGACGTGCTGCTTTATTCAATAAAGAGTTGGAGGTTTACTCCTTATACGACTTGCTTTTTTATTTTCCCTACAAACATATTGATCGGAGTAAAATTTATACCATTCGTGAGTTACATGGTTCAATGCCCTATATTCAACTTAAGGGCAGAATTCTATCGATGAGTACAATAGGTGAAGGATATAAAAAACGTTTAGTCGCTCATTTTAGTGATGGTACAGGTGTTGTTGACTTGGTTTGGTTTAGGGGAGTGAAATACATTGAAAAAACGTACAAACTAAATAAAGAGTATATCGTTTTTGGAAAACCTACTGTTTTTGGTCAAAGGTTGAATCTGGCTCATCCGGATATAGAAGAGGTATCCCAGGAGGTATTATCTAATTTGGGTTTTCGTCCCTATTATAATACCACCGAGAAAATGAAAAAAGCAGGAGTATCTTCGCGCGTTATTGAACGTATGATGGGGCAAGTTCTGGTGATGCTTAAAGAGCCTTTGGAAGAAACGCTACCCGATTATATTTTAAGAAAAGAGAAGTTAATGTCTTTAACTGACGCTGTATCGAATATGCATTTTCCTAAGAATCCACTTTTATTCCAAAAAGCAGAGTTTCGGTTGAAGTTTGAAGAGTTGCTCTATGTGCAACTAAACATATTGTGTTATGCCAATGAGCGACAAAAAAGATACAAAGGATATGTCTTTTCAAATGTTGGTGAACATTTTAATAATTTCTTTCATCAAAATCTACCTTTTGAGTTAACCCATGCTCAAAAGCGTGTCATCAAAGAGATTCGCCACGATATGGGAAGTGGTGTTCAGATGAATCGATTATTACAAGGTGACGTGGGAAGTGGTAAGACATTGGTGGCATTGATGAGTATGCTGATTGCTTTAGATAATGGTTATCAGGCTTGTATGATGGCTCCTACAGAGATTTTAGCTCAACAGCATTATGAAACCATAATGGAGTTTCTCTTTGGTTTGGATATTCGTGTGGAATTGTTGACAGGTTCTATACCTGCAAAGAAACGAAAAGAAATACACGAAGGGCTACTTGATGGTAGTATTCATATATTGGTAGGTACACACGCTTTAATTGAAGATGTGGTACAGTTTGCTGCTTTAGGCTTTGCTGTAATCGATGAGCAGCATCGATTTGGCGTGGCTCAGCGTGCAAAATTATGGACTAAAAGTGATAATCCTCCTCATGTATTGGTGATGACTGCAACGCCTATACCACGTACTTTAGCTATGACTCTTTATGGTGACTTGGAGGTTTCTATCATTGATGAATTACCACCGGGTAGAAAGCCAATTATTACGCAACACCGTTTTGATTCTGGTAGAAAGTCTCTCTATCAATTTATGCATCAGCAGTTGGATGAAGGTCGACAGATTTATATTGTTTATCCGTTAATTGAGGAAAGTGAAAAAATTGATTTAAAGAATCTAGAGGATGGCTATGAGTTAATCCAGCAAGAATTTTCCAATTATAAAATTAGCAAGGTGCATGGTCGGATGAAATCGCATGAAAAAGAAGAGCAAATGCAACTCTTTGTTCGTGGTGATACCCAAATAATGGTTGCTACTACAGTTATTGAGGTAGGAGTGAATGTTCCTAATGCTACCGTTATGATAATAGAAAATGCAGAACGCTTTGGCTTATCGCAGTTGCATCAGTTGCGTGGACGAGTAGGGAGAGGAGGAAACCAATCGTATTGTATTTTAGTTTCAAGTTATAAGTTATCTGAAGATACTCGTAAACGATTGGAAATTATGGTACAGACAACAGATGGTTTTGAAATTGCAGAGGCCGATTTGAAACTTCGTGGCCCGGGGGATTTAGAAGGGACACAGCAAAGTGGAATAGCGTTTGCTTTGAAGGTAGCAAATATTACTCGAGATAGCCAGTTGCTGAAATATGTACGAGATATTGCAATTTCAATTATTAAAGAAGACCCACAATACCTAAATCCTGAAAATAAAATTCTATGGAAAGAGTTAGATCGATTATACAAGAAGACTAATAATTGGGGGGTAATCAGTTAATCTCCTTTTAGATCGTATTGGTTATGTTATAAAACATGTATTGTTTGTAATTGTCTGTTTATTAGTGCCTTGTCTTTTAGTGGATGCTGGTTTATGTGATGCTTTAAGGGGTGAAAATCAGGTTATTATTCTTTTTTTATCTAAAAAAGGTTACCTTTGGGGATGTTTAATTTCTTGAACACACATTTAATTTCATAATTGTGATTGAAAAAACATTAGTTATTTTAAAGCCTTGTACTCTGCAAAGAGGGTTAATAGGAGATATTATTACTCGTTTTGAGAGAAAAGGTTTACGTTTGGCTGGAATGAAAATGATTCAGCTGGATGATGCTATTCTTTCTGCACATTATGCTCATTTAAGTGAAAAATCCTTTTTTCAACGTGTGAAAGACTCTATGATGACAGCACCTGTTGTGGTGTGTTGTTTTGAAGGAGTAGATGCTATTCAAACTGTTCGTACGTTAGTTGGAGCAACTAATGGACGTTTAGCTGCACCCGGAACTATTCGAGGTGACTATAGTATGAGTTTTCAGGAAAATATAGTACATGCTGCAGATTCTCCTGAAGCTGCCAAGAATGAAATAGAACGTTTTTTTAATTCAAAAGAATTATTTGATTATAAACAGGTTACTTTCGATTACCTGTATGCAAATGATGAATATAAATGATTAGACCCATGAGCTCAAATTTATTTAAACTTTATGTAGCGGCATTAGCCTTATTAATTTTAGGAGTATCTAAGGTGTCTGGGCAAGATTTATTAGCTCGTCAAGCTCCTATAGATAAAAAATTAAGTATTGTTGATTCCTTGCATTTGCAAAAGAAAATAAAGACAGAGCAGTCTGAGTTTCCTGCATTGAGTTTATATCCTACTTGGGATAATAAATATGTGCATCGTTACGGAAATGATGTAACTATCCCCGAAGAATATACTATTGATTTAACTGGTTTTTGTATGCCTACTGAGCATACACGTATAACTTCTAAATTTGGTCCTCGTTGGCGTAGAATGCATAATGGATTGGATATTAAAGTTTATACCGGAGATACTATTGTCGCAGCTTTCGATGGGAAAATACGTATTGTGAATTATGAGCGTAGAGGATACGGAAAATATGTGGTTATTCGTCATGAAAATGGCTTGGAGACTATATATGGTCATCTGTCTAAACAGCTAGTAGAAGAAAATCAACACGTAGTCGCTGGAGAAGTTATTGGTTTAGGTGGTAATACAGGTAGATCAACAGGATCTCATCTTCATTTTGAGACCCGATTCTTAGGTGTTGCAATTAATCCTGAGCTTTTATTTGATTTCCCCAATCAAGATATTGTATGTGATGCTTACACCTTTAAGAGAAGGGCTACTCCCAATCGTAAAGCTGTTGCTTCTACTGGGGCTGCTTATTATAAAGTGAAGAGTGGAGATACCCTAGGACGTATTGCTGTTCGTCAAGGAGTTACCGTTGCTCAGCTTTGTAAATGGAATAATATATCAAGAAATTCAATCTTAAGACCTGGTCAGGTTTTGCGTTGTTCGTAAACTTTTCCACATAAGAATTTAAACTAATAAGAAACACACAAAAAAAGTCCTTTAGGAAAACAGTCCTAGAGGACTTTTTTTATGGGTGGATATTGTATTGGTATAGAGAATTTCAATGAGTTTGGGTGCTATTTGCATCTACTTCTCTTTGATTGTCTAAAATGGTGAGATATAAGACTATTTAGCTTTTTGTCTTTCTTTTTTTCTCTATTTATGCTTACCTTTGAGGTTTAATATAAATTGATTTATGATGAACGAGACTAATGAGCAATTCAAAAAAATAGTAACATTATGTCGTAATCTTTTTGAAAAAAAACTCCATGATTATGGACCTGCATGGAGAATTTTACGCCCGGCTTCTGTTACGGATCAGCTATTAATCAAAGCAAACAGAATACGTAGTATAGAAGTCAAAGGGATGTCATTAGTTGATGAAGGGATTCGTTCCGAGTTCATAGCCATTGTAAACTATGGTATTATAGGGTTGATACAACTTGAGTTAGGATATGCTGAAGTAGCAGATATAACGAATGACAAGGCTATTGAGTTGTATGATAAATATGCCAAAGAAGCATTGGAGTTGATGATTGTAAAAAATCATGACTATGATGAGGCTTGGAGAAGTATGCGTATCTCATCGTATACTGATTTGATTTTAATGAAAATATATAGAACAAAACAGATTGAGTCATTAGCCGGTAAGACATTGGTGTCCGAAGGTATAGATGCTAATTATCAGGATATGATTAATTATGCTGTATTTGGATTGATAAAATTGGAGTTTGGAGAGTAAGACGAAACATAGAATTAAAATAATAGGGGTAAACAGTTGTCGCTTTATCTTAGCTGCAGCATTTATCTTTTCCGGGTTTGCCAAAGCTGTTGACCCTTTGGGAACTCAATATAAAATTGAGGATTATTTAACAGCTTTTCACTTAATTAATTGGGTTCCTTCTTTCTTCCCTTTGGTTGTATCTGTTTTGCTTTCTACCATTGAATTCTCTATCGGAGCTTTACTTTTTTTAGGCATTAGACGAAAGGCTGCTACCTATGGAGCTTTCTTCTTAATGCTATTTATGACCCCTCTAACCCTTTATTTGGCTATTTTTAATCCGGTTACCGATTGTGGCTGTTTTGGTGATGCCATTACTCTATCTAATTGGGCTACATTTTGGAAGAACGTACTACTACTTACTGCATCTTATTTTACGTTTAGATACCGTAAGGTTATGTTTCGTTTTTATACACTGAAAACAGAATGGATGGCTTCATTATATACTGTCTGTTACATCTTTGGAGTATCTATGTATTGTTTATACTCTTTGCCAATAATCGATTTTCGACCTTATCATATAGGGGCTAGTTTCATAGAAGGCAGGATGATGCCCGAAGGAGCTGAGCCGAGTGAATATGAAACTCTTTTTATTTTAGAGAAAGATAATAAAAAGGCTGAGTTTACCTTAGAGGATTATCCGGATAGTACTTGGACATTCGTTGAAAGTAAAACCAGACTAGTGAAGCAAGGATTTGAACCACCTATGGCTGACTTTTCTGTAGTTGATATGGAGTCAGGTTTAGATGTGACAGATGAGGTGGTATTAGATTCCCTTTATACATTTCTTTTAGTTGCCTACCGATTAGATATTGCTGATGATAGTAATATCGATTTAATCAACGAAATTTATGATTATTCTGCTGACAAAGGGTATAACTTTTATGCTTTAACTTCTTCTTATGATGAGGACATAGAAGTTTGGAGTGACAAAACAGGAGCTGAGTATCCTTTTTATCATGGGGATGATATTGTACTTAAAACAATGATTCGATCTAATCCTGGTTTGTTCTTAATCAAAGATGGGGTTATTTATAATAAATGGAGTCAAGATGACTTACCGGATGAGCATGACTTAAATGCTTCTTTAGAGGAATTACCGATAGGTGAAATCGCAATGGATAAAACTAAACAGCTTTCTTCTGTTGCTATGGGGTATTTGATACCTCTTCTTTTAATCTTTTTATTCGATGTTACAATGATTCGTAAAGGGCATAAAAAGAAAGAAGACGATGTCGAAACCTTAACTTCATCGGTTGAAAATGACAATCAAAATTAAACACTTAAATATTTTTACTTCAAAAATTAAAAACAAAAACAAAATGAGAAAAAAAATTGTAGCAGGAAACTGGAAAATGAACCTGAACCTCGATGAGGGAGTTGCTTTAGCAAAAGAACTAAAAACAATTTTAGAAGCTGATAAACCCAACTGTGATGTGGTGATTTGTACACCTTTCATCCATTTAGCATCTGTTGCTCCTATTGCTGGTAATGTTATGGGAGTAGGTGCAGAAAACTGTGCTGATAAAGTTGCAGGAGCATATACTGGAGAAGTTTCTGCTAATATGGTAGCATCTACCGGAGCTAAATACGTTATTTTAGGACACTCTGAGCGTCGTGCTTATTACAATGAGACTTCTGAAATATTAAAAGATAAAGTTTTACATGCTTTAGCTAATAACTTAACTCCAATTTTCTGTATTGGTGAGGTATTGGAAGAGCGTGAAGCAAATAAACAAAATGAAGTAGTGAAAAAACAAATAGCTGAGGCGTTATTTGATTTATCTGCTGAAGACTTTTCTAAAATTGTATTAGCATACGAGCCAGTGTGGGCTATTGGTACCGGAAAAACAGCTACTTCTGAGCAAGCACAAGAAATTCATGCATATATCCGTTCGGTTATTGCTGATAAATATGGTAAAGATTTAGCTGATGAGATTTCTATCCTTTATGGTGGAAGTTGTAACCCATCTAATGCAAAAGAATTATTCTCTAATCCTGATGTTGATGGAGGATTAATTGGCGGTGCTTCATTGAAGGCTTCAAACTTCAAAGGAGTTATTGACGGATTTAAATAATTATACCTATATAGAAAGTCTGAATGAGAGTTGCTTATTCTGACTTTCTTTTTTTTCTTTATAATATGCGAAAAATAATTATCCTCTTATTTATTGTTCTTTTAGGAAGTGTTTGTGCTCAAGGACAGAATATTATTCAAAGCTTAAAGCATGCTGTACCTGGACAAGGACGTGTCATTATTCATCAAGACCCTCGATTAGAAAACTTAATCGGAGTTAATCTGAAAAATGCATCTAATTCAGAACAGGTATTGAAAGTTCCGGGTTTTAGAGTGCAAGTATATGCTGGTAAGAATTCTAGAGAATCTAGAGCAGAAGCTACCTCTTTAGGCAATAAAGTAAAAGAGCTTTTCCCTGAGTCTCCAGTTTACACTCTATTTATTTCTCCTCGCTGGTTATGCAAGGTAGGAGATTTTAGAAGTATTGAAGAAGCTGATGTCATGATGCGTCTGTTACAAGAAACAGGAGAGTTTAAAGAAGTGACTATTGTTAAAGAACAAATTAATATCCCTTTATAAAAACTAAAATCATAAATGTCAGATAATTACGATGAAATGCCTGAAGAGGTATTAGCTAAGCTTATCGATCATTATAGAGATGTCATTAATCTATTAGGTGAAGATTCTTCACGAGAAGGATTACTTAAAACGCCTAAACGTGTTTCACGGGCCATGTGGAATTTAACCAAAGGATATCGAATGGACCCCAAGAAGGTTCTTATGTCTGCTAAATTTCATGAAGATTATAAGCAAATGGTTATTGTGAAGGATATAGATTTCTTTTCATTATGCGAACATCACATGCTTCCTTTCTATGGTAAAGCTCACGTTGCCTATATTCCACGTGATTATATTACCGGCTTAAGCAAGATTGCACGCGTAGTAGATATTTTCTCCCATCGTTTGCAAGTGCAAGAGCGTATGACCCTCCAGATAAAAGAGTGCATTCAAGAAGCGCTAAATCCTCTCGGTGTGATGGTGGTTGTAGAAGCTAAGCATATGTGTATGCAAATGCGAGGCGTGGAAAAACAAAACTCTGTAACTACAACATCCGATTTCACAGGAGTCTTTAACCAGGCTAAGACGCGCGAAGAATTTATGAATCTTATTAAGGGGTAATTATTTACCCTTTTTTTATGTGATCTTTAAGGTAAGATTACTCTGTCTCCCAAACGTTTAGCCATTTTAGACTGAATGTTTTTCAGTTCTTGATAGCGTTGCATCATCTGGTTGCATTTATCGTTATTGTTGTATACTTCAGGATTTTGCAATTCTTTAAGTAAGTGTTTAATTTCAGAATCAATAATCTCGTTCTTGAAGTTGAAAATTAATGTAGGAACTAAATCGATTAGCCGATCTTTGTCTTCAATAATGGTTTGATCTTCTTTATATAGATTACTGAGTTGGTATTTTTCGCTAAGCAACTCTGCAGCTAAACGACTCACAGCCTCATTTTGATGAGTTAAAAAGTAGCGATCAATAACAAATCCCTCATCGTGTAAATGTTCGTATGATTCTTGTAGAATTTGCCTATGTATAGGATTGTGAAACGATAACTCATCATTGGTTAAATCTTTTATTACATGCTCTACCACAGTAATAGGCTGTCCTCCCTCTTCATTTTTTAAAACATATAATGCTTCTTGTCCGTACCGTAGTATGGCTTGAATAATCAATCGTTCTATTCTGTAAAATAGAAGTTTTTCCTTACCTTCTTGTGGGAGATAAGATTGATAATCCTTGGTCGGCTCCAACTCTTTCTGACTTTTTTCTTCTTCTCTTTTTTGTTGAGTCTGTTTTTGTTCAACCTCTTTTTGCTTGAGTTTTGCTATTTCTCCGGCAATGACTTTCTCATCGATATTAAGTATACTGCTACTTTCTTTAATGTAAACCGATCGGACAATAGCTTCTGGAATAACAGAGATGCTTTTTACAATGCTGCTAATCAGTTCGGCTCGTTTAATAGGATCATTATTAGAGGAATCACTCATCAAAAGTTGAGTCTTGAATCGGATAAAATCTACCTCTTTTTGTGCTATGAAAGCCTTGAAATCTGTAGCATTATGTTTTCTGGCAAATGAATCGGGGTCTTCTCCATCAGGTAAGAGAACCACTTTAACGTTTAACCCTTCTTCAAGCAACATGTCAATGCCTCGCAGTGAAGCTGCAATCCCAGCAGAATCTCCATCATAGAGTACTGTGATGTTTTCAGTGAAACGGTGAATTAATCGAATTTGTCCGGGAGTGAGTGCAGTTCCTGATGAAGACACTACATTTTCCACTCCGGCTTGATGCATAGATATGACATCTGTATATCCTTCTACTAAAAAACAACAGTCTTCTTTTACAATGGCTCTTTTAGCAAAATAAATACCATACAACTCACTACTTTTATGATAGATGTCCGATTCAGGAGAATTTACATATTTAGCTAACTTTGGATTGCTGCTTAATATTCGTCCTCCAAAAGCTACGACTTTACCCGAGAGAGTATGTATAGGGAAAATCACCCTGCCTCTAAAACGATCGGCCAGTTTGCCGTATGCTTCATAACAAAGACCGTTTTTAATTAAATATTCTTGCTTGTAGCCTTTACGAAGAGCCTCTTGTGCTAAGGCGTCCGGTTCTTCTAAGGAATAGCCCAACTGAAACTTCTTGATGATTTCTGGTCTGAAACCTCTTTCTTTGAAATAAGCCTGACCAATAGATCTCCCTTCCAAGTGGTTGTGGAGAATCCCTTGGAAATACTCATTGGCAAATTCATTAACAATAAAAAGGCTCTCTCTTAAACTTTGAGCTTCTCTTTCTTCAGTACTAAGCTCTTTTTCCTTGACTTCAATGTTATATTTTTTAGCTAAAAATTTCAGAGCCTCATAATAATTAAGTTGTTCGTGTTCCATTATGAAATGAACCACATTTCCACCTTTTCCACAACCAAAACATTTGCAAATCCCTTTGGCGGGAGAAACACTGAAAGATGGGGTTTTTTCATTATGAAAAGGGCATAGTCCCACATAGTTTGCACCTCTACGTCTTAGTGTAACAAACTCAGATACGACATCAATAATCTGTGCCGTATCCATTATTTGGTCTATTGTTGCTTTATCTATCATAATGAAAATTCAAAGTTCCGAATTTTATTTGTCTCAATAGGTAAAATTACAGCCTATGAATCAAACTTGCTAATTAATTAGTCTATTTTCTTACGTACATCTGTTAAAAAAGACTGCATTCCATCTGCGTTTTTTTCTTTTATAATGGTTAGTAGATTTTGAAGTTCTTTCAATATGTTTTCTACTTGCTTGGGTGTCTTAGCATTGAATAAAATTTCCTGTAATAGATAATCATCTTCACTTAATAATCCCTTAGCAATTTCCATGTGTTTCTTGAATGTTGTACCCGGGGCTTGCTGGTGTTTCATAGTAGAAGCAAAAACCAAAGTAGATACGAAAGGGATGGAAAGAGAATAAGCAGCTGTTTCATCGTGCTCTTCAAAAGTATATTCAAAAATATTTAAGTTCAAATTACTATATAAGTCCTTGAAAAATATTTTACCCAGATGGTCACTTTCACTAATGATAATGGCACTTTCGTGACTTAAATTATTTAATTTGGCAAAAGTAGGGCCAAACATAGGGTGAGAAGATACATAAGGAAAACCACACGTTTTATAAAACTGTTGCAGTCCGTTTTTTACCGATGCTATATCGCTTAGGATACAATCTTTAGGAAGAATAGGCATTATGCTTTCAAAGGCTTCGATGGTGTACTTCAAAGTTACAGCATTAATGACCAAATGAGGCTCAAAGTTTTCTATCTCTTCAAGGGTTGTAAACCGATAGGCGTTATGAGTAAAGCGTAATTTTTGTGGGTCTCTGTCGTAAATGGCTGTTTCGTGTTGAAAGCTTAATAAATCGAGAAAGAATGAGCCCATTTTTCCGGCTCCTAAGATTAATATTTTCATTGAAACAATGTGTGTTTATTGATTAATGATTTCAATCTGTTGGCGTACAGATTCTTCGTGAATAGCTTGGAATATATTTTTTATAAAGTCGGTGTGCATTTGACAAGCCTCTCCTTGTTTGGCCCGTTTGTCGAGAATTTCATTGTATCTACCCGACTGCAATACGGTTATGTTATGCTCTTTCTTATATAGACCAATCTCTCTGGAAACCCGCATCCGTTTAGATAAAATCTGTATTAATTCATTGTCGCACTCATCAATTTGCTTTCTTAAGATGCTAAGGCTTTCAGTGGATTGTGCTTCATCACGAATTACCAGAAGATTTAAAATATACTCTAATACCTGAGGAGTTACTTGTTGCGCCGCATCACTCCATGCCTCATCGGGGTTACAATGACTTTCAATGATTAGCCCGTCAAAGTTCAAATCCATGGCTTGCTGACTAATGGAAGCAATCAATTCTCTTTTTCCTCCAATGTGACTTGGATCACTGAATAGAGGTAAATCGGGTAAACGACGACGTAGCTCAATGGGAATATGCCAATTAGGGAGATTTCTGTAGATGGTTTTATCTGAGCTGCTAAATCCCCGGTGAATACCTGCAATTTTAGTTATTCCTGCATTATATATACGTTCTATGGCTCCAATCCATAATTCTAAATCCGGATTAACCGGGTTTTTTATGAATACAGGAATATTCACTCCTTTAAGAGCATCTGCTATTTCTTGTACAGCAAAAGGATTCGCTGTAGTGCGAGCACCAATCCATAGCATATCAATGTTGGCTTTTAACGCTTCGTATACGTGTTGTGCTGTAGCCACTTCGGTGGAAACATACATTCCGGTTTCTGCTTTTACACGTTTTAACCACTGTAAGCCTTCTACGCCTACTCCTTCAAAACCACCGGGTTTAGTTCGAGGTTTCCATATGCCTGCACGGAATATTTTTACGTTTCGATCTGCCAGCTCTCGGGCTGTTTTTAATACTTGCTCTTCTGTTTCTGCACTACAAGGTCCCGCAACTACAATGGGTCGCTCAGGATTTATACCTGGTAATAAAATGGATTCAAGTTTCATTTTTATTTTGTTTTATTTATTATTCAATGATTTGTTTGATGCGTTGCAATGCTTCTTCTAGCTTTTCTTTGGTGCAACAAAGTGATATGCGGATATAACGATTCCCATTAGCTCCAAAGATGAAGCCCGGAGTTATAAAGACACGTGCTTCCTGAAGAATTTTTTCCGTTAGTTGCTCCACATCACTGTATTTTTCGGGAATGCGTCCCCATAAGAAAAGTCCCGATTGATTCGGATCAAAAGAGCAATCTAGGAGGTGTAAAATATCTTCTGCGACCTCTCTTCTCTCTTTATACTGTTTATTATTCAGTTCATACCAGCTTTCATCTTCTTGTAACGCTTCCACTGCAGCTAATTGAAGAGGGCGGAACATGCCACTGTCAATATTACTTTTTACCTTTAATATCCATTCCACAAAAGTAGCATTCGTTGCTAACATTCCAATACGCCACCCCGGCATATTATGACTTTTACTCATGGAATTTAGTTCAATGCAGCACTCCTTAGCTCCGGGAATGGAAAGAATACTCAGTGGTTGATTATTTAGAATAAAACTGTAAGGATTATCATTAATTAAAACAATGTTCTTGCTTTGAGCAAAGTGAACCAGTCTTTCAAATAACTCAGGGGTTGCTTTAGCCCCAGTGGGCATGTGTGGATAGTTTACCCACATCAACTTAACATCCTCTAAGTCCATCTGTTCCAATTCATTGAAGTCGGGATACCAATGATTTTCCTCTTTTAAGTTATATTTTATAACCTCAGCACCCAATAATTTGCTAAGTGAGGTATAAGTGGGGTAGCCCGGATCGGGAACTAAAACCTTATCTCCGGGATTTACAAAAGCTAGTGTGATGTGTAAAATACCTTCTTTAGAACCAATCAAAGGTTGAATTTCATTTTGAGGGTTTAAGTCTACATTGTACCACTTTTTATACCACTCAGAAAAACTTGTTCTCAATTCGGGAATACCCACATAAGGTTGATAGCCGTGTGTGTCGCTTCTTTGTGCCTGATTGCATAAAGTGGATATGACTTTTTCGGAAGGTGGATTGTCAGGACTACCTATACCTAAGTTTATGACAGGAGCTCCTGTTAAACCCATTGCTGCTACTTCCTTAAGCTTCTTGGAGAAGTAATACTCATTAGCACCTTGTAGGCGTTGAGCAGGCAGTATTGAATTATTTGGCTTCGTATTTGACATATTCTCCTAATATTTTAAGTTCACTAATTAAAGGTTTAATAGCTACAATTGCTTGTGAGTAACGGGTATAGTCGTCGTAAGTAACATCAACATAAAATTGATACTCCCACTCTCTGCCTATAATAGGTAACGATTGAATCTTGGTCAGATTGATGTGATAAAAAGAAAAGATGGAGAGAACCTGTGACAAACTGCCTTCTTCGTGAGGAAGAGTAAATACTAAACTTGTTTTGTTTGGTTTGCTTTTCTCTTTATGCGCTTGAGTTTGCTTGGAATTGGCAACCAATAAGAAACGAGTGTAGTTATGCTTGTTGGTTTCAATTCCACGCTGCAAAATTTTCATTCCGTAACGATTCGCTGCTTCCTCAGAACATATAGCTGCATGTCCTCTCAGCTGTTCTTCTTTAATTTTTTTAGCACTAAGAGCCGTATCCTCACCCTCTACAATCTTTAGCTGAGGTTGTGAGTTTAGAAAAGTCCGACATTGCATTAAGGCAATAGGGTGGGAGTTGACCTCTTTTAGGTCGTCCCAGTCTTCATCCGGCAGACAAGCAAAGCAATGGGAAATACGTAACTTTTGCTCCTTAATGATTTGAGTGTTACTTTTCTTTACTAAGTCATTGTTATGGAGCAAACTACCTGCAATGGTATTCTCAATGGCTAATAATCCCAATGTGTCCGGTTCTTCATCTAGCGTTTTGAATATATCCTCAAATGTTTTGCAACAAACCAGTTCTATTTCTTCCTGAAAAAGCAGATGAGCCGCAATGTCGTGATATGATCCGTGAGTTCCTTGTATAGCTATTTTTATCATTTCTAATCTGTATATAAAAAAAGAATCCCACTCCTAATGGAGCGGGATTCTTATCTATTTGTTTATTCTGTATGTTCAATCAGTTAATACATAAATTACCCCGCTCTACTAGTTTAGTAAAGTAAAAAAAGAAGTAATAATATGTATTGCTAAATAAATTCATCTCTGTTTATTTGATGTTTGCAAATGTATGTACAAAAAACTAAAGAAGCAATAAGAAGTAGATAATATTTCTACAGAGAGTTGATTTTATTAAAATAAAAGATCTCAAGAATCTCATTTATATATGTGTAAAGTATCTCGGTAAATAGATAGTAGCTTTATCTTGGATGAACAATTTCTTGTGTTTTTCCAACTTCTTTCTTATCAAAATAGTGTTTTTTTTATTAGCAAGAAGCCTTGAAAAATAGAGGAGAATTCATCCCCATCTACAGAGCCTGGAAGTCGGCTCTTTGTCGGTCTAGGACCGACACCCCTTCGGTCCTAGACCGAAGCACCTTCTCTCCTAGACCGACCGACCTTCGGTCCTAGACCGTGTTTTTTTGTTTGTCTGAATTAGGGACTTTTGAGATCAAAAAGAGAGAATAATTTTATTATTGTTTGTTTTTTACACTATTTACTTATATTGGTATGACTTATATTAGCATTTCAATTAAAGGAAAAGAACACAAGAAAGCTGAAAGAATGAATCAGATTTATGAAATTTTATAAAAACGAACTTAGTATGATCAAAATAAAGTGTGGAATCAGTACCTATTATATGGTTAGTTCAATCGTGTTGCTGGCATTAATATTATATCTTATTGTTTATTCGTTTAGAGGTATGCTCTTTGGAGAATCATATATAATGTTACATGCATTAGTTTTTCTTATAGTTGTGTTTACTCTAATATATGGAATTTCCCTAACCCCTAGAAAGATTATTTTAGATGAAAAATCTTTATGTGTCCAGTTTTTATTTTCCCGAAAAAAAATTGACTTTGAAGATATAGCTGAAATAAAAAGGTTAACACCCAATAAAATGGATATTAGAGTTTTTGGTATCTCAGGACTTTTTGGTAAGATAGGGTTGTTTTATTCACGAACTTTTAACAAAAGATACAAAGCATATGTAACGGATAAAAATAAATCTTTCTTTATTCTTAAAAAGAATGGTCAAATATTAGAACTTAGCTGTAGTTCTCCTGATTTGGTACTTGAAAAATGGAATACTATTGCTTGAAAATAATAGTATCGGTGGGGAACTCCGAGGGCAAGAGGCGGGCTACCTCCCCGAGGAGTAATCTGTTAGTTTAGAAAAAAGTTTCTTAGCAAAAACCAGATGAGTGTTATCGGAAGTTCTCACATCTTAAAAAGTGACAGACCAATAATCTTCCTTACTGAAATTCAGACTAAAGCTTCTCTTAATGGGTTAATTCTATTTGAAAGCTTGCATCTATCTCGCCTGTTAATCAATCTTATTAATAATTCTATTAAATAATCTATCGGAGACGAAGTACAATTAAGAATCGATGGAGTTTATTCTTAGGTGTTTAAAATTCATCTACAAAGCGTTATGAAATTGAGATTGAAAATAAATAGTCTTTAGCGCGCCATTCAAGCATAAAGTCTATCCTACAAAATTAAGTCCTGTATTTTTAATGAATTTTTCCTTCAATTTGGGTTTTGGTCGCATCTTCAATATAAAAGAAAAGCGATTACACAATGAGGATCAAGACTCCGGTGTTTTATCCGGAAAAAAATAGCCTTTTGTAAAAGGTTGATTAGTTTTCTTTTTTAGCAGATAAAATTCCATCCTGAAACAGTAGAAAATCCTCTGCAATTAGGTAGCGAATAATGGGGAGCAACTTCTCTTTATCCTGATTCATTTGTTGAATCAAAAGGTAAGGCGGGAGAGGTTGTTCCTTAGTTATTCTTAAAATCTGAGAGGATAACTCTGTAAACTCTGAATTATGAGTTGTGTCCTTTCTCTTTTTGCTTAAACATACGTCGCATTGATTGCAAGAAGAATCACTCTTTTCGCCAAAATAATTTAATAAGAGTCTATTTCTACAGATTTCTTGTGTTGAGGCGTAATAAATAACAGCATCTATTCGCTCTTCATAACGCTTTTTTCGCTCTTCATAGATGGCTTTAGAGATATGAAGAGTTTTACTTTCCACTCGTTCCCGTGTGTAAATTATATAAGGAGTCTTTTTTCTTGGAATATAATCGATGATACCTCTCTTGGAAAGATAAATAAGTGTACTATAAATATCCTTTTGAGTTAAACCAGTCTTAATAGCGATTGAAGCCTCTTGAATAAATACGTAATCTGTAAATAAGCCGGTGTATGACCGTAAGAGTGATTGTATCACTAAATCGGAAATTCCACT
Source organism: uncultured Bacteroides sp. (assembly GCA_964528875.1). Taxonomy (GTDB): domain Bacteria; phylum Bacteroidota; class Bacteroidia; order Bacteroidales; family Bacteroidaceae; genus Bacteroides_E. The sequence goes on from CAZGUI010000006.1 coordinate 19,663, forward strand.
CAGTTGATTTAGTTTATATAGCTCATCCCTCCTTAATCGAAAAATAACTCGTGAGTTTGAATCTTGCTCATCAGTATATTCCAAATAACCTGCTTGAGTTAATATACGTAGAGCACTGTCGGCAGGGACAGGGAAAAATTTAAATCGGGTACAGAATTCCTCTAAGTTAAATTCATAGATACAATCTTGTCCGTCACCCATAGCCATCTGAAAGTAGTATTGAAGTGATTCGTATACCCTTTTTATATACTCTTTTTCAGGAAAAGTGTCAAGAATACGTTTTTTAAGTGTGGTTTTATCTGTTTTAGCATATAGAAGAACGGCATAAGCTTTTTCTCTGTCTCTACCTGCCCTCCCGGCTTCTTGAAAATATGCTTCAGGAGAATCAGGTATATCCATGTGGATGACTAATCTTACGTTGGATTTGTCTATTCCCATTCCAAAGGCATTAGTGGCAACCATTACTCTGTACTCTTCACTCATCCATTGTTTCTGTCTTTTGTCTTTTTCTTCATTGATTAGACCTGCATGATAGAACGTGGAAGATATGCCTTCTTGATTCAGAAATTGAGCGATCTCTTTGGTTTTTCTTCTGCTTCTTACATAAACAATAGCACTACCCTTTGTACTGTTGAGAATATGTAAAAGCTCTCCCTGTTTATCCTCAGTTTCTCTGACAATGTAAGCCAAGTTTTGACGCTCATAACTTGTTTTGAATACATTTTCTTGCTTAAATAAAAGTTGTTTCTGAATGTCCTTAACCACTTCGGGTGTAGCTGTAGCCGTTAAGGCCAATACAGGTACGTTAGGGAATAGCGTTCTGATTTGTGCGATTTTTAGATAAGCAGGTCTAAAGTCATAACCCCATTGCGATATACAGTGACTTTCATCTACTGTAATGAGGTTGATGTTCATAGAACGAGCTTTAACCTGAAATATTTCTGTATCTATGCGTTCGGGTGATATATAGAGAAACTTATAATTGCCAAAGATGCAGTTTTCTAATGCTGTTACTATCTCCTGACGATTCATGCCGGAATAAATGGCAATGGCCTTAATACCTTTGACACGCAAATTTTCCACTTGATCTTTCATTAAAGCAATCAAGGGGGTAATGACAATGCATATCCCCTCCTTTGCTAATGAAGCGACTTGGAATGTAATTGATTTTCCACCTCCTGTGGGCATTAAACCCAGCGTGTCTTTCCCTTCAAAAACACTGTTTATTATCTCTTCTTGGGGATGACGAAAAGAGTCATACCCCCAGTATTCTTTCAAAATGGATAAAAAGCGATTCATTTTAATCTTTACTTAGCGATTATGAATCCATTCGTGGTTTGATATCTGCAATTTGAAGTTGTACTTCTCCTTTTTTATAAACATTTTCCTCTATGGTGTAACAAATGTCAAAAGCCTGTTTCGTTTTAATGTAACGAACATGAGAGCTCTGTCCAAAAGCAATACCATTGAGTATGCTATTCGAGTTGTTGTCTACTAACTCTAGTTTTATATGTGCCTGATCTCTTCCTACAACTTTACTTGTACCATAGTCATAGACGTGATGGGTGGAAAAAATGGGTTTTTCATTTGATGGACCAAAAGGTTCAAAGCTTTGCAACTGTTTATGAAACTTCTTTGTGATGTCTTTGAACTCTAATTCTGCATCAATGTGCAAAATAGCATTGGTTTGCTCCGGTAAAATGTTTTCAGCTACATACTTTTCAAAACGTTCTGCAAAAATAGGAACATTCTCTACTCGCATAGATAAACCGGCAGCGTAGGTGTGTCCTCCAAAGCTATCTAACAAGTCTCTACAATGTTCAATAGCCTTGTAAACATCAAAACCGGGAACCGAACGAGCGGAACCTGTAGCGTAGTTTTCTGTGCGTGTAAGGACAACAGCCGGGCGATAATATTCTTCAGTTAGGCGTGAGGCTACAATACCTATCACTCCTTTATGCCATGATTCATTATAAAGAACAATAGAGCGCTTCTTTTCTAGTCCTTTATGTTCATCGACTATGCGATTAGCCTCTTCAGTAATCCCTTTATCCAAATCTTTACGAGCTTCATTGTATTCATTGATTTGTTCCGCCTTTTCCAAGGCTTTGGTGTACTCGTTCTCAATTAACAGATCCACGGCCTCTATTCCGCATTGCATGCGTCCGGAAGCATTAATTCTTGGTCCTATTTTATAGATGATATCACTCGTAGTAACCTCTTTTTTGCTCAGTCCGCTAATATCTATAATCGCTTGCAGTCCAACGCAAGGATGTCTGTTTAGCTGTTTGAGTCCATGAAAGGTTAAAATTCTGTTTTCTCCATAAATAGGAACAATATCAGAGGCTACACTAACCGCTACTAAGTCGAGTAGAGGTTTCAGTTTTCTGAATTTGATTCCATTGTCTATGGCAAAACCTTGCATAAATTTAAATCCAACACCACAACCTGAAAGATGAGTGTATGGATAAGTATTATCAAAGCGTTTGGGGTTTAATATAGCCACCGCAGGAGGTAAAATTTCATCCGGAACGTGATGATCACAGATGATGAAATCAATGCCAATTTCTTTGGCATAAGTTATCTGCTCTACAGCTTTGATACCACAGTCAAGAACAATGATTAAGCTAACTCCGTCATTATGTGCAAAGTCTATACCTTGTTTTGATACGCCATATCCTTCATCATCTCTATCCGGAATATAGTAAGTAATGTTGGAATATATGGATCGTATGAATTTGTAAACTAAAGAAACAGCAGTTGTACCATCCACATCATAGTCTCCATAGACCAGTATGCGTTCTTTTGCTCCAATTGCTTGATTTAATCTTTCCACAGCTAAATCCATATCTTTCATGAGGAATGGATCATGTAAGCTTTTTAAGTCGGGTTGAAAAAAATCTTCAGCTTCTTGTTGCGTACTTATGCCTCTTTGCAATAATAACTGCCCTAAAGTGGGGTGAATATTTAATTCGTTAGCTAATCTTATACTTTCATCTTGTTGTTCTTCTGTTAAGGGTTGATAATTCCATTTGTAATTCATTATATATGTTGTTTTCTTTTTATCTGTCTCAATAGCTTAACTTAAGAAAAAGAAAATTGAATTAAGCTAATTGTAAAATTACTAAAAAAGATTGACTTTTTCCTCTTTGTAATCAGTTATTAATTAGAGCCGTTCTTATTTATTGTATTTTAAGAATCACTCTAATTTACTTTGTAAAAATACATTTCAAAGGCTTAGAATTTACGGGTTATCTTAAGTGTCATTTTGCACTTATATTACAAACAGAAAAAACTTGACGAATTGCTCTTGGTTGCTCAGGGAGGGGTATTTATATTCGTTTTTATGTGTGGTTATCATAAGTTTAAGTCTTATCTTTGTGTGGGTAAATTTTAAAAGATTGTTTTAATTAAATTTTTCATAAAAGAAATTTAGAAATGGATGCTTATATTGGATTTAAAGGCACAAATTGGAGAGATGCCATTGATGTAAATAACTTCATTCTGGAAAATTATACGGAGTATACCGGTGATGATTCCTTTCTTGAAAAACCAACTGAAGCTACTCATCAGTTATGGGCTATTTTAACTGAGATGTTTAAAGTAGAAAAAGAAAAAGGTGTTTATGATGCAGAAACTTCTCTACCGTCACAAATTGATACATATGGTGCCGGATATATTAATCAGGACCTTGAGAAAATAGTTGGAGTACAAACCGACAAGCCTTTGAAACGGGCAATTTTTCCTAATGGTGGATTACGTATGGTGAAACAAAGTTTGCAAGAGTATGGGTATGATTTAGATCCTACAACAGAAGAATTCTATACAAAATATCGTAAGACACATAATGATGGCGTATTTTCTGCTTATACAGCAAGTATTCGTCGTGCTCGTAGCAATGGTTTGTTGACCGGACTTCCCGATGCTTATGGTAGAGGGCGTATCATTGGAGATTATCGCAGAGTGGCACTTTATGGTGTTGATCGTTTGATTAATGAACGTAAACAACGATTCAAAGAGTGTGATCCAAGAGAGATGACTGATGAGCTAATTCGCTTAAGAGAAGAATTAAGTGACCAATTAGCTGCTTTAGCTGCATTGAAGCGAATGGCTCTTTCCTACGGTTACGATATTTCACAACCTGCATCTACTGCTCAAGAAGCAATACAATGGACTTATTTTGGCTATTTAGCAGCTATCAAAGATCAGAACGGAGCGGCTATGAGTTTGGGACGAGTAAGTACTTTTCTTGATATTTATATTGAGAGAGATATTAAATCAGGAAATCTTACTGAACAAGAGGCCCAAGAATTGATTGATCATTTCGTTATGAAATTGCGTATTGTTCGTTTCTTGCGTACTCCTGAATACGACGAGTTGTTCTCGGGTGACCCGGTATGGGTTACAGAATCTTTAGGTGGTATGACGGCGAATGGAAAATCTTTAGTTACAAAGAATAGTTTCCGTATGTTGCATACGCTGTATAATTTAGGACCTGCACCAGAACCTAATTTAACTGTTCTTTGGAGTGAGAGCTTACCTACAGGTTGGAAAGAGTATTGTGCTAGAGTTTCTATAGACACCTCTTCTTTACAATATGAAAACGACGACTTGATGCGTGAGCAATTAGGAGATGATTATGGTATTGCTTGTTGTGTTTCTCCGATGCGAATTGGAGGGCAGATGCAGTTCTTTGGTGCACGTGCCAATCTTCCTAAAGCTTTGTTGTACACCATAAATGGAGGTAAAGACGAGAATAGTAAAGATTCTGTTGTTCCTAAAGGACAGCTAGAGCCTGTGAAAGGTGATTATCTTGAATTTGATGAAGTTTGGGGGAAATTTGACAAAATGTTGGATTGGTTGGCCGAAATATATGTTAAGTCACTGAATATTATCCATTATATGCACGATAAGTACTCGTATGAAGCTCTTGAAATGGCTTTACATGATGTGGATATTGTTCGTACGCAAGCTTTTGGCGTTTCCGGCTTATCAATCATTGCAGACTCTTTAGCTGCAATAAAATATGGTAAAGTACGAATTGTTCGTGATGAAGAAGGTGATGCCGTTGACTATGTGTTAGAGAAAGAGTATGTGCCTTTTGGCAACAATGATGAGCTTACCGATCAATTTGCTATTGATGTGATTGAGAAGTTTATGAATAAAATTCGTAGCTATAAAATGTATAAGAATGCTATTCCTACTCAATCGGTTCTTACGATAACTTCCAATGTTGTTTATGGTAAAAAGACAGGAAATACACCCGATGGTAGAAGAGGTGGAACTCCTTTTGCACCCGGTGCTAACCCTATGCACGGAAGAGATACCAAAGGAGCAGTTGCTTCACTTTCATCTGTAGCCAAGCTACCGTTTGAGCATGCTAATGATGGAATCTCTTATACCTTTGCAATTACGCCCAATACATTAGGAGAGAACAAGAAAGAAGAAGCTCAAAACTTAACCTCTCTTTTAGATGGTTACTTTAATCAAAAAGGACACCATCTGAATGTGAATGTTTTTGATCGTGATTTATTAATTGATGCCATGGAACATCCTGAAGAGTATCCTCAATTGACAATACGTGTTTCAGGTTATGCTGTTAACTTTGTGAAGTTGACTAAAGAGCAACAGCTAGATGTAATAAATCGTACCATTACGACCTCATTCTAACGAATAAAATATTAATTTAACAGAGAATCCGGTTTAGGTTCTCTGTTTTTATTTAATACCCCAATGAAAGGTTTTATTCATTCTATAGAGAGTTTTGGTACTAAGGATGGCCCCGGAATCCGTCTCGTCGTTTTTATGCAAGGTTGTCCCTTGCGCTGTCTCTATTGTCATAATCCGGATACTTGGATTCTGAAAGATGCAAAATATTCTATGAGTGCCACTGAGCTCTTTGAAGAATATAGAAAAGTAAAAGGATTTGTAAAAGGAGGAGTCACTCTTTCGGGAGGTGAACCTTTAATGCAATCCGATTTTTTACTTGAGTTTCTTCAATTGTGTAAAGAAGGGGGTGTGCATACAGCCATAGATACTTCCGGCTTTATTTTTAATGATAAAGTAAAAGAGCTATTGAATTGGGTGGATTTAGTATTATTAGATATAAAACACTTCAATGCGGTGAATTACAAAGCTTTGACAAGTAAAGATTTGGCTCCTACATTGCAGTTTGCTGAATACCTAAAAGAGCAAAATATAGCTACTTGGATACGGTATGTTCTTCTTCCAGGCTATACTGATCAGACAGAAGATATTGAGGCTATGGCCGATTATTTATCTTCTTTTCAAAACATTAAACAGGTAAGTGTTTTGCCTTTTCATCAGTTAGGGTCGTCAAAGTGGACAGAGTTAGGATTGGATTATCAATTAAAAGCTGCTATACCTCCCACGGAAGAGCAACGAAATTTGGTGGAATCTATCTTTAGACAACGGCATCTTTATATAAAAGAAAGATAACAGGGTACTTATTCGGAAAACCGGTTAATTCAAACTAATTGGTGAAATTCTTTTTTTATTTGTTTCTTAAAATTACTTTGTGGAATTAAAGTTCTTCACATTATATTGTATCCATTCTACTGATGTTGGAATATTTGTTTTATCCAAATATTTAGGAGTTTTCAAAACTTTCATCATAAAAAAACCTGCTTGAGGCATAAAATGTCAAGCAGGTTTTTTATGGTTATGTATTAATACAGTTATCAGTCTTCAAAAGTTTCATATTGCGTGGTAAGTAATTGGCGATCTCCTAATGTGTCGTCTATCCTTGCTACATCTCCTACTCTTTATCTTCAGATAAGTTAGTTGTCGTTAGTTACTTTACTTTTCCATATATGGTAGGTCCATTCTGCATGGTTTTTACCTGAAGGATTAACATCAGGAGATGATTTACTAACAGTAAAGTAAAACTCGGGATTTTCCCAGTCTTGTATGTGTCCAAAGCTGTCTTTAAGTATAGTTGCATTATGATTTCTAGCATAACCTGTGTCCTCTGGTGTAATTCTATAGATTGGAGTCCAGGTGCCTTTTTGGTTCATGAAATCAGAGAAATTCATATAATCTATTTCTAGCGATGAGTTTAAGTAATTAGGGTAATCATCAGGCATAGGTTGTACAGGTCGTATCATGACTATTTTATCTTCATCCTGATTAATGGTAAACTCAGAATTGCAGGTGTAATCTCTTGATTGATTATCAATTGCTTTTAGCCCGGTTTGTACAATAGTTTGTGGGGGAGTAATGGTGTATTTATCCATATTACTGAAATCGGCTTCTGACCACACAATGCGAGTGCCACCTATATCTCCTATGGTATAAGTTAGTAATACTTTCCCCTTTTTATCTAATGAAACTGCTGAAGGTTGTCCTACTCCCCATGATTTGCCTCCACCACCAATTATTTGATCTCCTTCACTAGACCACGTTTTTCGAATAATTTGTTTGGGGTATTTTATCCAACTTTCAGCATCTAAATTATTGCTGAATGCAACTCCGATTTCATTATAATATACTCCATACCTATTGCTTAAGAAAAACATAGCATACTTATAAGTATTATTATCCCATCTAAATTCTCCTTGAATAATAGATGGGTCACATGTGTGATGATCATCCCAAGCTCCTAGTTCTCCTGGCTGTAGTACACTTTTAGGTGTTGATTGAGATCCATCAGGACTTATCTTTATGTGGAAAATGTTATCCACCATAATTAAATTTTCAGGATTACCACAAAAAAAGATATGAGTAGTTCCATCCTTTTCTTTTATTGTACTAGGGCAATAGGAATATTTACTCTCTCCTTTAAATCCGAAGACATATTCAGGTTTTGTAATGGAAATAGTCGGTTGTGGTTTAGGTGGAGTTACAGGTATATCCTCTTCTATTTTATTATCTGAACAGGAGCACACTAATAGTGCACCAATACAGAAACTTAGAAAGTTCTTATTCATATCTTCATTTTATTTTTTATAGTGTTTTGGTTGTTTGCTAATCAACTGAATAAAGTGATCTTTTATTTGTTCTGTTTGAATTGAATCTACCATTAGATAACTATGACTTCCATCGGGGCTAGGTGTAAATATTGTTGCTCCTTTATCTGTTACTTCTATTTTGCCTTGTTTAGATACGTTGAATAGAGAAGATCCTTCTATAGAATATAAAACTGATGTTAGATCCCAGGTAGGCCTATCATAAGGCATTGGTAAATAACTTTTGTAAGCTTCGATCATTGGGTGCATATCTGACCATTGAAAATCATTTTCAATGCTAGTGCTAGGATAGTTAATAGCTATACCAACTTCAAAAGGAGAAGTCACAATGGGGGTGGGCCATTCATCAAAAACCTTTTTTGCTGCAGGAATATCTTTTACAACATTGTATTCAAATAGGTTCTCGTTATTAAAACAGCCAGCCATAGTACATAATAGTTTAACCTTCTTTGAAACTAACTCTGCTCCTGATAATGGAGAATAGTTATCAGCTTGAGTCGCTAATAAACGAGCTAAATTAGTTGAAAAACCTACAGATATAATAGTTACAGAGTTATCTGGTTGTTGCGCTAAAATCTTTCGGTATAATTCCGGTGCTTCAGGAAGATTATTATATCCTTTTAATGATCGTTTAAACAAAGGATCACCATTGTCGTTTTTCATTAAACTAGTAGCTTTTGCATAGTTCGTTGCATCGTTTTCACAGTCGGCTCCGTTGTGAATAATAGCAATAGGTATTTGAGGATAACCATACCACGTATTCATTATGTCTGTATATTCAGCTGGATATGTTCCTTCTTTATTAATCATAATGCTAAGTAAGTCAATGTCTCCCATGTCAAGATATTTATAAAGCATATCTAAAGCTAAAGCATCGTCTATGTCATTTCCTATGTCTGTCTCAAAAATCACTTTTATAGCGCTTGTTTCTTTTTCTATGTTTTGTTCTCTTTTTGCTGTACAGCTCAAAAGAGACAATACGAACAAGCCAATCAAGTAAAATCTAATTTTTTTCATAATAATTATTTTCGGTTTAATATTTTGGTGTAATGGAAATATATAATTGAGGAATCACTTGCTGAAAAGCCTTTTCATTTTCTTTTAAGTTTGTGCGATAATAAATTTCTTTATTTGATGCTTTACTTGTGTAAATGAATTTAAACCTACCATTTTCTGTGATATCTTTTAAAATGCAAGGTCGTAATTCATTAATAATTAATTTATGATTTTTCTTAAGTTCTTCTTTTTTTATTATTTGATATTCGTTGTTAGAATTACAAATAATTTCTTTTTTTGTCGCTATAAGCCAAATAGCGCTTTCCCAGATATGAAAAGGCTGAGGGAATTTATTTATATCAATTTTTGTCGGATAATCAGAATCCATAGCATAAAGAAAGTCATATTGTAAGCTTTTTGTAAAAGCGAAATTTAAATAGTGTTGAAGCTGTATATGCATATTATAAATGAAATTCATGTTTGGTAATTTCCAATAAGTATTATTAGTATCTTTTACAAAAGCTCCATCTTTCCCTGCACATGGATAAATAGCTACGGGCAAATCTGATTTTAATATTCTGTTAAATGCAAAAACATCTAATGCTACATTCCATTCCCCTCCAGGAATAGCATTTGCTCCTGAATCATTTCCTAATTCATCATCATTATTCGCTGTACCAGCGCTTAAATGTATTTTTTTTATCTTTTTTTTCATTAGGTTAGGATTTCTATTGTAAGCTACAGCTAAGATTCTTGCTGAACCAAAAGATACTATTTCTATAGGCTCATTACTCTTTTTTAATGTGTTTAATAGTAAATTGATGGCTTCTTGTTCATAATGTGGTAAATACTCCATTCTATCACTTTCCGATTTCATCATTGATAGTGGTCCCATGGCATATGGGACATTTTTGTTGAAGATGTATTTTAACTGTTCAATAGGAATGACTCCTCCCTCTCGAGGACCTCTGGGGTCTTTCCAGAGAGTAGGATGATCAGCTATCTCTTTACGAAACGAATCAGTAATATCTAAAAGTATAGCCTTGAGATTTACATCAGGTAGCCCAAATCCCATAATAAGATCCATATTATCTCCAGGATCTTGATATGGATGATATAAATCAGTAATGACTATAATTGGAGTACTTTTTTCTTGAGCTCTTATTTTCTCATAAGAGAAAGTAAGAACAAGTAACACGCCTATTAATAAAGAACAATATTTATTCATTAAAATATTTTTTAAGATCAAATGTAGCTGAATATAAATCATAAGACCATAACCAATTTTCACCAGTCATAGCAGGAGTAAAATACATTATTAATTCATCATCATTAAGCATATATCCTTTTGTATCTGTAAGAATTCCGGGATTATGATTTCTTGGAAATCCGGATTCCTTAGGGCCTACTGATCCTATTTCTTTCCAATTATTTTCTTCAGGAAAGAAATCGTTATCATTTTTTTTGTACACTAAACGACAAACATCTCCTACCCAAGTTGGGATTTCTTTTATGGGAGACATACGAGTTTCTGAAACCATGTATATGTTCTTTTTAGATATAGCAGGGTAATTATTCGCCCCGAAAAAAGGAATGTTTCTTTCTTCCCCAATTTCAATATTCTCTAGATCATTTAATTTGATTTCACGCATACAGAAAGGTCTGTTTTCTGTAGTTGAAGTATAAAATAATAATATGGTTGTAGAGTCTTTGACTATTGTTGTGCTTTGTCCAACTCCCCATTTTGTAGTATCTGCATAGGCTATCAGCGGATTCTTATCAAATTTAATATAAGGACCTTCAATGTTTTTAGATATTGCAAGTCCTATCTGGTTGTGATTACAATCCCAACGATCTACCCCTAGATATGTCATTATCCAATTATAAACTTCTCCCTTATAAGTTGTTTTGAATTCACGTACATCCGGATCGCATATATGACAGTTATCCCATCCTGTTTTTGAAGGTGAAATAATTTCAGTTCCTTTTTGCCATACATAACCATTACCTGTTGGGATTCCTTTGTATAAATAAATGTAATCTACAATCTCAAAAGGATCACGGTTTTCACAAACAAAACCATATCTAATACCATATTTGTCTTGAATTATACTAGGAGCATAATTATAATGACCGGCTCCTCCACTAAATTCATATCTAACCAAAGGAGTTATGGACTGTGGAATATCCTTTTTTATATTTTGGCATCCAAAAAATAAACTTAGAATAAATAATAAGTAAAGATGTTTTATCTTCATTTTTTTTGTTTTTTTGTAAAAATCTAGTCTTCAACTTGTATGTTTTTTACAGGTCGTATCATTCCAGCACGTACTTTATGTCCATCACCCCAACCCCATACATCTCTATATCCTCCAGAATCTCCTAATGACATCCCTCCATGAGTTGCACTTAAGGAGTTTGCACTTCTTACTGCACATAACCATGTGCGATCCATAATTCCACTTTCGTTCCTCCATCCACTTTGGGGTAGAAACAGGCAGCCTAGTTGTTTAAGGTTGTCTTTTGTTGCTCTTTTAGCTGTTGCTTCATCAACACCAATAATAATTCCATCACATTTAAATCCTGTTTGATCTTTTGTGACCCACGTAGCTCCAATCCCCCACAATGCAGCCATTTCTTCAGTCGTTGGTATACGCCATCCTTGAGGAGACGGATCATTTTCTGTCAGCCAATTTGTTCCATCGTTAGTATAACTTGATGGCCAATTGCTAGGAGCGGGATCATCTTGTGGACCATTAGGATATCCTATTTTTCTGTTGAATTGGTATAGATGTCCGATTTCATCAGGAGAGTTAACAAAACTCCCGGGTTCATCTATGTTTTTAGTAGACCAGATCATTCCATTTATTAGAACCTCATCTTCGCCCAAAACCATTGTTTCTTGTAAAATTTTTGATTTTAAAACTTTTGTTCCCGAACTTACTTCAATTATTACTGTTCGGTTTTTTACAAAAGAAGTTGTTGGCGTAATAGAAATGGATATTACACTCTTTCCTTCTCCCGATGTTTCACTTAATGTACACCATTGGTTGGTTGAGCTATTTGAGTTGACTAGTTCTGCTGTCCAGGATTCATTTCCATTAATTGTTAGTTCATAAGTTCCCCCATCTGCAGATACTGGTATTGCTATGGGAAATACTGCAAACTCGTTGGGATTACTTTCAATTACGTAGTTCGACTCATTTGAGCATCCATATAAAATAAGTAAGAGAGCTGTTACTTTAACAAAGTGTTTTATCTTAAGCATAGTTGTGTGTTTTTATTAATATTGATCATTTTGGTCTAAATTAGGGTTGTTGTCCACTTCACTTTGAGGAATAGGCATTCGAATAGACTTTCCAATTATAAAATTATTGAAGTCACTATCACGTGCTTTCAATTCATCTAATGTTGTTTGATCATTTATTCCCCAGCGCTTCAAGTCAATCCAACGTGTGCACTCCATTGCTAGTTCCAATGCTCTTTCAATCTTTATATGTTCTCTAAACTCGTTTTTGCTCGTTGTTATTTTTACTCCATTGTAATATTTACTATTCTCTATATTAGGTAAATTTACTCGATTACGCACACGATTTACACATTCAATAGCTTTACTAGGAGGAGTTTCATCAATTTCGTTGAGAACTTCTGCATAAAGTAGTAGCATATCTGCATAACGTAAGGATCTAAAGTTATTGTCGTTCCAATAGTATAGAGGTGATGCATCTGTACTATATTTCTTTATAAATACACGATTTCCCCAATCATTATTCCAAGGTGATCCATAAATTAGATGATTCGATTGGTCTGGGAAATCAGACTTTGATCCGTCATACCACAATGTGTGAAAGAGCCTTACATCATTTTTTCCATCTATAGTTTGTTCACGTTTATAATAGTCTACTAGCCAACGTCTTGCTTCAATATTATTCCATCCAATTCCGGGAGGAGCCTGATTCATTTCAATTTGTGTTCCTAACTGTGCATTAGGGTCTAAATAGTTATCTGTCTGGTCAAACCCCACCTTATTGGTTAAAGAGAAATGGATTTCATAAATGGATTCTTCGTTATTTTCTGTGTAATTGCTGAAGTTATCTTCCCATTTTGATACTAAATCATAAAGTTTTTTCCCTTCACCATCTATAAGCCACTCAAGACATCTTTTGGCATCATTCCATTTGTGATGTTGGGCATAAGCTTTTGCTAACAATCCATAAGCAGCTCCTTTTGTTGGACGTCCATAATTGTTCTCATCGCGTGTAGAAGGGAGTTTAGTTACTGCATCTTCTAAGTCTTCTTCTATTTTAGTGAATATTTCATCAGTTGTACCTTGAAAGGGTTTGTCCGAAGCCGATGAAGTGTTAAACACAAGAGGTACATTGTCCCATAGAGCTGTCAGGTGGAAGTAATAAAATGCACGTAGAAACTTTGTTTGTCCTATTAAATCATCTCTGTGTTTTTCATCACTAAAAGGAATGCTTTCGATATTGTCAAGAACTTGGTTTGCTCTGAAAATAGCGGTATAATGTTCTCTCCATATTTTATTGTTAACATCTGAAAAATTATAATTGGTAAAGATGAATTTTGTGTATTCATTAAGTTCTGTCCAACCAGCATAACTAACTCCTTCATCGGCCATACCTGTCATTTGTGTATATATATTCCTTGTCCAAGTTCCTTGTCGATAAAACATACTGTATACAGCGATTACTCCGGCTTCGATATCTGCTTCTGTTTTCCAAAAGACCCCAGTGCTAAGAGTATTCTCATTTTGTAAATCTAGTAATGAGGCATCACAAGACGTGAGTATAAGTGTAATAACACTTATTATAGTTATTATTTGATTTTTCATATTCTTTTGTATTTAGAATGTAAATGATAAAGCAAACTGAACAGCTCTAGGGTTAGGAAATGAGCAGTAGTCTGCACCTATGGTGAAAATTCCGTTGTCAGAGAACTCAGGGTCTAAGCCAGAGTATCCGGTGAAAGTAATTAAGTTTTGTAAAGTGACAGATGCTCTTAACCTTTCAAGTTTGATTTTTCTAAGGTATTGTGAAGGAACAGTGTAACCTAGTGTTATATCACTTATACGGAAGAAAGATCCATTTTCTAACCAGCGATTTTGATCACTTCTACTATTCCTAGAGTCTCCATAAACAATGCGTGGTCTGTCATTTACAGGATGTTCTTGTGTCCACGGAATAATTCCATTAAAGTTATTTTGATTGTTTGAAAAATCACCAGCAGCTGAAGCTGATCCATTCCAAACTTTTTGTCCAAATCGTCCATATCCGTTAATGTTCAGGTCAAATCCTTTATAGGAGGCTCCTAGATTTACGCCAATCTCTAATTTAGGCCAAGGATTCCCTATTATTTGTCGATCTTCTGATGAAATTATACCATCCTCGTTATAATCGTTATATTTAATGTCCCCAGGTAATGCATTAGGTTGAATTATTTTACCTTCAGAGTTTACGTAGTTCTTAATTTCATCCTCAGATTGAAATATGCCTTCCATTTTGTATAGATACCACATACCTAATGGTTCACCGATTACTGTCTTGGCTAAATTTGTATTGTAGACTGTTTGTCCGTAACCTAGATCAAGAACTTTATTTTTCAAGTGAGAGAAGTTTAAGGAGGCTGAATAGGAGAAATCACTTATATTATCATTCCATCCTAGCTCCATTTCAAATCCTTTATTTTCTAAACTTCCTGCATTTACTGCTGGAGCTCCACCCTCATTTCCTGAACTCATTAAAATAGGTAAGTATACAAGTAAATCCTTACTTTTTGAATAAAAGTATTCAGCACTAACACGAAGACGATTATTGAATGAAATCATATCAAACCCAATATTTGTGGTTGTCTTTTTTTCCCACACTAGATTGTTGTTACTCAATTGAGATTGTGTCATTCCTATTAATATGTTTTCAGGATTACCTATAACTGCTCGTGGGGCTGTATTTATTGTTGCTTGATAATCCCAGTAACCAATACTACTATTGCCTAATGTTCCATAATTTGCACGAATTTTTAAATCATCAATGAATGGGACATTAAAGAACTTTTCACTACTAATGCGCCAGCCAAGAGAAACAGAGAGAAAATCACCCCATCTTTGATCTTTTGGTAGCCTAGAAGTTCCATCTCGTCGAGCAGTTATCTGTGTTAGGTATTTATCGTCATATGAGTAGTTTATACGTCCTAAGTATGATATTAATGCTGATTTTCCATAGCTACCTCCTGCTGTAGTATTTCCTGTTGCAGAGTCTAATGATGTGATGTATTTGTCACCTATCATTAGTGGGTCTAGTTTAGTGATCCATCTTTTTTCTTCGTGGAATCTATTGTATGTAATACCAAATAAGGCATTAATATCATGCTTCTTGATTTTGTGTTTGAAGTTATATGTTTGTTCAATGAGTATGTCATAATTTTTAGCACTATCATAACCTAAGTGAGCCGCATCATCACCTTGTCCCATCACCCAGTTCCCTTTTTTTCGTAAACTGTTAGTGATGCCCATGTAGCTTTTATAAGCAACATTTAGTCGAGCATCAAACATCTCAAAAAGAGAGATCTGTCCATAGATGTTTCCTGTTAAATACTCTTCTTCATTGTTTCGTTCATATAAATCTTGCATTGCTACGGAGTTTAAGCCATAAGAATTTGCATGATCAACATTTCCATATCCATAACCTCCTGGGTTTGACTCATCATATACAGGTATAGTAGGAGGTATTCCAATAAAGTCACTCCATGGATTTCCATTTAAAATTTTCCTATCCGATTTTGTATAATAAAAATTTTCTCCATATGAAAAGATCCCTTTTTGACCACTAACATTGACACGAAACCCATATTTATCATAACCTGTACTATAGAGAGCCCCATCATCTACCATACGATTTAAGGATGTATAATATTTGATAGTTTTAGATCCTCCAGAAAAAGAAACATTGTAGTTTTGTAATACCCCTGTGGTTAACATTTCTTTCTGCCAGTCTGTACTACTATCATAATGGTTTTGTCTTTTCGTAATGCCTGAAACCGCAGCAAGGATTGCTTCGTCATAAGCTCGATTATTATATGTTTTATAAGTTTCTGCATCCATTAGATCATATTTAGGTAACCAACTAAGTGTTACTTGAGAGTCAAATTTCACTTTAAGATCTCCTTCTTTTCCTTGCTTTGTGGTGATAATAACAACTCCATTAGCAGCACGAGAACCATAAATTGCAGCTGATGAGGCATCCTTTAAAACTTGTATTGATTCTATATCTTCCACATTAACTCCTAAGTCGCTTCCCCCATAGGCTCCATCTATAATAAAAAGAGGATTATTGTTCGTTAAGCTTCCTAAACCACGAATATTTATAGTTGCATTGGTACCGGGAAGACCACTACTTGTTATTTTTACACCTGATGTTAATCCACGCATTGCTTCTACTACATTGCCTGAGACTCTTTCTGCAAGGGCATCTTCTTTTACAGTAGAGATTGATCCTAAAATATCTTTCTTTTTAACAGTTCCATATCCAATAACAACAACCTCGTCCAGAATTTTACTTTCAGGTTCTAACGTGATATTTATTGAGGTTCTATTTCCAACATTAATTTTTTGTGTTATGAAGCCTATGAAGCTAAACTCTAGAGTTGCATCAGAAGGAACATTTATTTCGTATTTTCCATCCATGTCTGTCGTTGTTCCATAAGTTATTTCTCCTTCTTTTGTTATAATAGAAACTCCTATTAGTCCTTCTCCTGTATCATCTTTTACAATACCTGTCACCCTGTTTTGTGCACATAGACTAAAAGAGTATGTACATAAGAAGACTAATATCATAAACCAATGACGTCTTGTATTAGTCGTGTTTTTGTTTAATTCAGTTTTCATGTATTTTTTTGTTTATAAGGATTATTCGTATACGTGTTAGTTTTGCTCTAATATTCATAGTTAAATTTTGTAAATGGTTTTGTTTTCAAGCATAATTATATCATTCCCTATGTTTAATAGGAAGTGAAATATTGATTAGAATCTAATTTCAATTAGCTCCTGATATGATTATTGCTGATAGTCCTAAAATAAATAATATAAACATACAAGTAAGTAGAATGTTAACTACTCGTGGAGAGTCTTTAAATTCTTTCCAAATGAAAATACCCCAAAAGGCTGCAATCATTGGTGCTCCTTGACCTAAGGCATATGAAATTGCCGTACCTGCTTTTCCTGCCGCTATATAGCTTAGAGCTGTTCCTAATCCCCAAATAGCTCCACCAAGGATTCCTACAATGTGTGTTTTTCCTTTTCCTTTAAAATATTCTTTGTAACTAACGGGTGTTCCAACAAATGGTTTCTTCATTACAAGGGTGTTAAAAATGAAGTTACTTAAGAAGATTCCTATTGAAAAAATAAAAAAAGCAGAATATGGAGTAGCCATTCCTGCAGTAGGGGCTTCAAAGTTCTCTAGATCCATTGCTGAAGCAACAAATCTATAGAAAAAAGACATTAATATACCTGCTATAGCTGCTAAGATGATTCCTTTCTTTTCTCCTGCTTTTTCTTCTTTAAGGTTTTCCTGCTTTTTCCCTGCTGCTATTCCATTACATATGATGGCTATTACAATTAGTAGTACTCCAACAAACAGCCAAATGGGATCTCCTTTTGGGGTACTGAAATAATTGATAAATACGCCTAAAACTAAAGCTAGTCCAACTCCAAGAGGAAATGCGACTGACATACCTGCCATCGATACAGAAGCAGAAAGTAAAATATTTGATGCATTGAAAATTACTCCCCCCAATAGTGCACTGCAAATATTTTTTGTGCTAATTTGTTGTATGTCTTCAAGAAAACCTCTACCCTCGCTTCCATAGCTTCCAAGAGTAAAAACTAAGAGTAAAGCAAATAATAAAATACCAATGGTATAATCCCAATAGTAGAGTTCATAACGCCATTTCTTACTTGCTAGTTTTTGTGTGTTTCCCCACGATCCCCAGCAAATCATGGTAATAAAGCAGAATATAACTGCTAGAGTATAGCTGTTGACTATAAACATAGTGGTTTATGTATTAATTAAGGTTAAACAATTATTTATTATTATTCATAAATTTCCTAACTTCTTCAAGTGTAGGAATGGATACTTGCGCTCCAGAACGAGTAACTGTAATGGCTGCTGCTGCATTGGCGAAATTTAAAGCTTCTCTATCAATTCCGTTTTTAGCCAATACAACAGCTAATGCACCACAAAAAGTGTCTCCTGCAGCTACAGTATCAATAGCATTTACTTTAAAACTAGGAACATTAACTTCTTCTTTTTTGTTTTTCATATATACACCATTACTTCCTAATGTTATAACAACATTTTTAGCTCCTTTATTAATTAATACTTGAGCTATTTCTTTTAAGTTTTTTCCATTGTACTCTATCTGTGAAATAAGGGAGGCTTCAACCTCATTTACAACTAAAATATCTATTAGATCCATTAATTCTGTATCGATTGGGCAGGCAGGTGCAGGATTAAATAATATTTTCTTTCCCTTCTGTTTTGTTAATAAGGCTACTTCTTTTATCGTTTCATATGGTATTTCTGCCTGCATAACAACAATATCCGTTTCACTAATAACTTGTGAAAACGAAGCAATAGAATCAGGAGATAAAGAATAATTTGACCCGGGTGCTACAGCTATGTAGTTTTCTCCATTATTAGAAACAAAAATAAGAGCTATACCTGTAGGATTATTCTGATCTTGGATTATATAATCAGTACAAATGTTCTCATTTTTGAAATGCTTTTTAAGGACTTCTGTATAAATATCATTGCCAAGAGAAGTTACAAAAGTTACCTCTCCACCTAGGCGAGCAGCAGCAACAGCTTGATTTGCTCCTTTTCCTCCAAAGTTCTGCATAAATTTGGCATTTCCAACTGTTTCACCAGGTGTTGGTAGATGAGTGACTTGAGCCACCATATCAATATTTGAACTCCCTATTACTGCTATTTTCATAATGTTTCTGTTTGTTTTATATGATTTATAATATAATTTCTCTTATATATGGAATAGCACTTTGTGCTCCTATTCGTGTGACTGATATAGCAGCCGCTGCATTAGCGAATTTTACAGACTCGATAACCGAATGCTTTAATGAAAGATGAAAGCTAAATGCTCCACAAAAAACATCTCCTGCACCCGTAGTGTCAACAGTTTTAACCGTTTTTGCAGGAATAAAGGCATACTCCTCTTTTTCTTTTACGTATGCTCCGTCTTTGCCTAATGTTATAACTACATTATTAATGCCTTTTTCTCCAATTGCTTTTGCCGCCCTGTGTGCACTGTCTATACTTATTACTTTGATTCCTGTTAGCATTTCTGCTTCGATGCGATTAGGTAGTATAGTGTGTACTTTATTTAAAAATGTTTCATTTAATGTAGATGCAGGTGCAGGGTTAAGGATGACTTTTTTGTTGTATTTATTTGCTAGTGATGCTGCGTATTCTGCAGTTTCAATAGGGACCTCTAGCTGCATAAGAATAATGTCACATTCTTTTATTCTTTCTTCAGCTTTGTCAATATCTTCATAAGATAATGTACTATTGGCTCCTGGAGCAACAATGATACTGTTTTCTCCGTATGTGTCCACAGAAATAAGAGCAACTCCTGATGGGTTTTTTTGATCAGTGAAAATAAACTCAGTATTTATATTTTCTGATTTATATATTTCTAATGCTTGTAAACCAAATAAATCATAGCCAACCTTAGAAATAAAAGTAACATCTGCACCTAATCGAGAAGCTGTAATAGCCTGATTTGCTCCCTTTCCACCAGTATTCATATGAAAAACACCACCTAATATTGTCTCTCCAGGGACAGGCAGCCTATTTGCTTTGACTATCATATCTGTATTGTTGCTTCCTACAACCACAATTTTAGGTTTAGATATCCCTTGCATAGTATTAATTAATTAAGTATATGCAAATAAAGTGAATAATATAATGTGTTTTTTTTCAAAATTACCCTAATTATATAATTCCAAATAGTATAAAATATTATAAATCCTTTTTCTATTATTTGTTAATTGCTCCTTTTTTATATATTATATAATTGTAAAAAATATACTCCTTGAGATTGAGCTTGTTTTTATTTATCTTTTTTGATTAATCTTCTATTCTGTTTCTTAAAACTTTAGATAAGCTTATTCTTAATATTTTGGATTCAACCCAAGCTGTAAAGTCAAAAATGCGTAATATTTGACTCTCATATTTGTCTTGAGATATATTATTTATTCTAGGTTTTAATTTTCCCCAAAAAAGATCTCGCTCTTCTTGAAAAATAGGTAAATCTTTTTTATTTAAATACCACAAGATAATCTGTTCTGTTTTAAAGGCCTTTTCTTTTGTAAATCTTAAATTTCTAGTGATAGACTGCGATTCATGAAAAACAAAATCATACTCTTTCATTTCATAGTATGCAATCAATCTTACCAATCGAATGGTCTTCATTAAAGGGGAGTATTTAATATTGTGATCAATAATGGTATTACTTATGTATTTTCTTGCTAATTTATAGTCCTGGTTGCCAATATAAACAAGAGCTGTATAAAGTAAAAGTTCACTTTTTCGTATGGGATTTAGCCATGAATCTTTGCTATAAAGAGCGTCTTGATATTTATCCATAATATCCATGCATTTTGAAAACTCTCCTTTGTCTAAAAAAGGAAATAACTCATATTGAAAAATCAAACAAATTGTGTTTATCTTGAATTCAAGAGATGTATGGATGCTTAACTCTTTAAGTTTATTAAGAAAGTATGGCATTTCGTTATACTTCCTAACTGAACGTAGACTATTTAGAACGCCTTCAAGTACAGAGACATAATATATTGGAGGGTTAGTAAGGAATTGTGGGTTTTGTTCAAATAATAGATTGAGTTCCTTGAATGAATTTAAGGCAGTTTTATAATCTCCTATTCCCATAAGATAGTTTCCTTGAAAAAGTTTATGATTTTTTGTCAATTCAAAGTTCCCATCCATGGGTGAAGATGAAGCAATATACAGTTCATTTACCATAAGATCACTCATATCTTTTTTTTGCTTTTTCGTACGAACAGCGCCAATTTGGGTAAGGCGAAATTTCAGTAAATTGTGTAGAGAGGATTGCTCCACTACCTTTCTGATTTTTTTTAATGTTTCATTTTGAATAAAATGTTTATGATATAACTCTTTCTCGGTCATGTTTGGAAAATTAAGTCGAAGTAAATATTCTAATTCTAATTTTATGGCAATCATTAAAATTTCATTCTGTTCATAGTGTTGAGCCAGCTGTATTGTCTTTGATAATATTTCGAAACATTCTTCAAATAGAGATTTGTCGTAAAGCATTCGTGCTTTACATAGATTATTTAGTAAGTCGTGGTAGTTGTCTTTGTTTTTTCTCAGTAAGAGTAGAGTGTCTAATAATTTATCGTATAAATACTTAATAGATACTTCAAAAGAACTGTTTGGACGAGTTTTATGGAATATAGATTTTATATTATCACTATTTAACTGTCTATTATTAATTATTATTTTATAAATAATGCCAAAATCACTATTGTTATTTTCTTTTATGAGTTGTTGAGAAATATGCTTTTTTTCTGATTTTGTAAGCGAATTAATTAAGGCAATTACTGCATCAATACGTTTCATTATAGGTGTTTTTTGTTTTAGTACATGGAGTAAGATAAAACTTTTTTTGTTATTTATGATACTTGAATATATTCTATAGCTTTTGTTTCTGTTTTTATGGGGTGCTTTCGTTGTGAGAATGTCCAATTCTTTTTGTCTAATTACTGTAAAAAGAGGTAAAAATAAAGAGTTTTTAGATTAATCGCATAATAGGTCATAGACCTAAAGCTCTTCGGTCCTAGACCGAGCACCCTTCAGTCCTAGACCGACAGGCCTTTGGTCCTAGACCGATAAATCCCCTGCTCATGAGCCTTGTAGAGGGTGGTTGAAAAGAGAGTGGAAAATAAGCTAAAAGAATATTGAATTGATGAATTAAAAATGAGGAAAACAGAGTTTTATACCATAAAAAAACCTGCTTGAGACATAGAAGGTCAAGCAGGTTTTTTATGATTATGTATTAATGCAGTTATCAATCTTCAAATGTTTCATATTGTGTAGTGAGTAATTGGCGATCTCCTAATGTGTCGTCTATCCTTGCTACATTAATCCAAAACTTATTGTTCTTCACACTTTGAATAGGGTAAATGGCTTTCTGTCTGGAGTATGGATGGTTCCATTCATCGGCTACTGCCTCATATTCGGGATGTGGAGAGTTTTTAAGAACATTATTCTCTTTATCTGCTTCACCCGACTTAACTTCCTGAGCTTCTTGATAGATGGAAAGCATAACATCCACAAAGTTATTTAACTCAGCCAAACTTTCACTTTCTGTCGGTTCAATCATGAGCGTTCCGGCAACAGGAAAAGATAGAGTTGGTGCGTGGTAGCCATAATCCATGAGTCGTTTGGCAATATCCACTTCTGTGATACCTGTTTCCTCTTTTAGTGTTCTACACTCTAAAATCATTTCGTGGCCTACAAAACCATTTTCTCCTCGATAAACCACACCATAGCTGTCTTCGAAGCATTTGGTTAAGTAGTTAGCACTTAGAATTGCTATTTTTGTGGCTTGAGTAAGTCCTTCTATACCCATCATTTTGATATATCCATAAGTGATGGGTAAAATACCGGCACTACCATAGCGAGCTGAGGATACTTGGTTACTGGCATTGTCTGTAGAAGTATGTCCCGGAAGATGAGGTATTAAATGTTTGGCTACACATATTGGACCAACACCCGGTCCACCACCTCCGTGAGGACTAGCAAAGGTTTTGTGAAGATTAAGGTGACATACGTCTGCACCAATGAAACCGGGACTGGTTAATCCTACTTGTCCATTCATATTGGCTCCGTCCATATATACTTGAGCTCCACACCCGTGTGTCAGCCTGCAAATCTCGGCAATATCTTTCTCAAATATACCGTGTGTAGATGGGTATGTAATCATAAGTGCTGCTATTTCGTTTCCGTATTTTTGGATTTTTTCTTTGAAGTCATCCATATCTACATCACCTCTTTCGTTACTTGCACAAGTTATTGTGCTGTAGCCTGCCTGAATGGCAGATGCAGGATTTGTTCCGTGTGCTGAAGCAGGTATAATCACTTTGTTACGATGCCCTTCCCCTATGGATTCTAAGTATGAACGAATAACACGAAGTCCTGCATATTCGCCCGCAGCTCCTGAGTTGGGTTGGAAACTTATCCCTTCAAATCCGGTAAGGATTTGCAATAACTCACCCAATTCTGTAATGAGTTCCTGATAACCTTCAGCTTGATTTGTTGGTACTAAAGGGTGGATACCCATAAAACCGGGTAATGTTAGAGTTGACACTTCTGATGCAGCATTCAGTTTCATTGTACACGAACCCAGTGAAATCATAGAATGAGCTAAAGAGATGTCTTTCCTGTCCAATCGTTTGATGTAACGCATCATTTCAGTTTCCGTATGGTATTTTCGGAATGATTCGTGTGTTAAGAAGTCACTCGTTCTTTTGAACTTAGAGGTTTCTATAACCCCAGAATCTTTAATCTCAGAGATGGTCTTTGCTTCTTTGTTTACTGCTTGGGCAAAAATATTAAGTAAAGTATTTACTTCCTCTAATCCAGTAGTTTCATCTACGCTGAGACGTATGGTGTTGTCAATATAAGCTAAGTTGACCTCTTGTGAAAGAGCGATTTTTTCTATCTCTTCTTTAGAAGTAGTGTTTGGAATCTCAAATAGTATTGTATCAAAATAAGTGGTACTCAATGAAGTATAGCCCAATTGTTTAATTTCTTCATTAAGTAGGGTAGCTATGTGGTGAATACGATTTGCAATCTGTCTTAAACCATAGGAGCCGTGATATACCGCATAAAAACCAGCCATTGTAGCTAATAATGCCTGGGCAGTACAAATGTTTGAGGTTGCACGCTCACGTTTGATGTGTTGTTCACGAGTTTGCAAAGCCATGCGGTAGCATAACTTTCCATTTCTGTCTTTTGACCAACCAATAATTCGTCCCGGAATACTACGCTTGTGCTCACTGTGTGTAGCAAAATATGCTGCTGATGGACCTCCATAATATAAAGGAATACCCATTCTTTGAGTACTTCCAAAAGCAATATCAGCGCCCCATTCTCCGGGAGGAGTCAGAAGAACTAAGCTTAGGATATCTGCAGCAACAGCTACTTTACAGTCTGCTTGATGTGCTTTTTCTACAAACTCTTTGTAGTTCTTAACCGTCCCATTAGCGTTGGGGTATTGAATGATGCATCCAAAGATATCGGGTGTAAAAGTAAAGTTCTCATAGTCATCTATCAGAAGATTTATTCCTTGAGGAATAGCTCTTGTTTTGATTACTGCAATGGTTTCAGGAAATACGTTTTTATCAATAAATAACGTTTGAGCATTGTTTTTTTTCTGATCTCTGCTTCTCAAGTTATACATCATTGTCATGGCTTCCGCACCGGCAGTAGCTTCGTCTAATAGCGAACTGTTTGCTAAAGGAAGTCCTGTTAAATCAGAAACCATAGTTTGGAAGTTCATTAAAGCTTCTAGTCTCCCTTGTGAAACTTCTCCTTGATAAGGAGTATATGAGGTGTACCATACAGGATTTTCCAGCACATTGCGACGAATAACAGCCGGAGTTATTGTGTTATACCATCCTTGGCCAATAAATGTGGAATAGATTTTATTCTTTTCTGATATTTGTTGAATGTGTTTGGCGAAGGCATATTCTGTTAGGGGTTCCGGAAGCTTAAGCGGTTGTTTATATAGAATATCTTCAGGAATCGTTTTCTTTATTAGTTCATCAAGTGAATCTACGCCTACTTTTTTCAACATTGTTTTTATGTCCGAAGACGATATACCGATGTGACGGTATTTTAACTCATTGGTTTCCATATCTATCGTTTTTATCTAAAAAAAGGGTTATTATTTTTTTCGTTTCCAATTGTAGTTGAGGGCCCATGACCGGAATAAACTATTGTTTGTTTGGGTAGGGTGAACAAGCGACTGCAAATATGTTCTATCAGTTCATCAAAGTTTCCCCCTGTTAAATCTGCGCGTCCAATACTCCCTTGAAAAAGAACATCTCCGGAGAACATACAATTTTCCTTTTTGTTGTAATATACCAAGCTGCCGGGTGAATGTCCGGGAACATGAATTACATCCAATTGGTTGTTTCCAAAAGTAACAACATCACCATCATATAAATAGGTGTCAATTGGAATAGGTTGTTCTTTCAGTTCAAAGCCAAACAAGCGACTCTGTTTGGGAGCTTCCTCTAACCAGAATTCGTCAGCTTTGTTGGCTGAAGGACCTACACCATACTCTTGTTTTACAAAAGGGTTACCAAAAATATGATCAAGATGTAAATGAGTGTTGAGTAGGTGTTTTACAGTTAACTCATGATCGGATATATAATTCTTTAATTTTTGTCTTTCCTCTTCATAGAAGCATCCCGGGTCAATAATTACTGCTTCTTTAGTCTCTTCGTCCCATAATACATAGGTGTTTACCGGGAACATGTTAAATTCAAATTTCTTGATTCTCATGGCATTTATAATAAAAGTTATAGTGGAACAAAAACTAGTTTTTTCGTTTGAAAGAAATCCTCTTCAAAGTCTGTATCTAATGGATGAACGGTAATTACACTTTTAAAGGGCTTGATCTCTTTTTCTAAATCGCCACCTTTTAGGCATAATAAACCATTAGGAATTGCATTCCTTTGTTCCTTGCTTATATTTTTCTGTATGATTTTTACTAGGTCGGGTAAGTTCATTACCGCACGACTAACAACAAAGTCGTATGTGTCTTTTATCTCCTCTCCTCGAATATGGCTAAAGGTTACGTTTTCTAATCCAATACTTTTTGCTATTTCCTCAGCTACCCTAACTTTCTTTCCAATACTATCAATTAGATGAAAGTGAACATTTGGGAATAGAATAGCTAATGGGATACCCGGAAACCCTCCTCCTGTTCCAAAATCTAAGACTTTTGTCTGAGCCTTAAAGTTGATGAATTTAGCAATACTTAAAGAGTGTAAAATGTGGTGTATAAATAAGTTTCCAATGTCTTTACGAGAGATTACATTTATTTTCCCATTCCATTCTGTGTATAATGGATAGAGACTGTTAAATTGCTCTATCTGTTTTTCTGACAATGAAGGAAAATATTTTAAAATGAAGTCCATAAATGTATGCTTATGATTAGATTATTTAAATTCGTAAATAGATTGCCATATAGGATTACTATTAAACAAATGTGTTATTTTGCTGTAAGGTATGGTAATCGAAATAGATCCCATAGAATAAGGAGCTATTTCATATACATTGTATAAAAACGTTATACCTCGTTCATCCAATTTGAAGTTAGAGGTTGGAGTAATTTCATCCGTAGATTCATAGCCCATATCTCTCAACTCTTCTTTAGATGATGCTTTTTTATCTGCCATTAATTGACTCCATAATGCATCCATTAATGCCTCTTTATAATTAGAAACAAAAATATCTTCCAGCTTTAAAATCATTTTCGTCTTTAAGTCAAAGTTGTAATAGTTGGTAGCATATATGCCATGGGCACCTCCGGTGTATTCCTGATAATATATTTTATAAACTAATAAATCTTTGTTATAGAATTCAACATTGCTATTGAGTGTCTTTTCATAATTATACCAAGAGCCAATGTTCTCTCCATTCTCTTTATGCATCTCTTCGTCTTCCTTGTAAAGCGACTCCAAATCATTTTTATAAGTTTGGACATAATCGTTGGTATAATCAGCAATAATTTCTTCTATTGAACGATTGACATACGAGTCTCCAAAAAAGAGAGTAGTAAAGTAATTATTCAGTGTATCTTTTAAATTCTCTTTCGAGGAGTTCTTTATATAAGTATATTCTATTGATAAGTTGCAAAAGGGCTTGTTTGTATCATCAAATAAGTGAGCCTCGGTGTTTTCTTTTGCGGTGTTAAAGATGAAGTTTCCTGTATTCCTTTCGGTTTGACAACTAACAATCAAGAGTAACAGAGTAATAAAAAAGCCTGTGTGAGAAAGTGCTTTAGTCTTCATTATGAATGTTTTATATGATTAATGGAATGTTATTAAGACAAATATAAAAATTATTAATTGATACTCTTCTAAAAAAAGAATATAACTAAGCGTTTTTATGTTTAATAAAATTGCTAATTTAGAACAATTCTTATTAGTAGTTGTTTGACAGATAACGTTCTTTTATTTGATAAAGCGTTGTATAGGTAATATATTAAGAGGTTATGGATAAAAAAGGTGAAGTTAAAAAAGAATTCCCTGTATTAAATATGCATTGTTCAGGTTGTGCTCAAAATGTTGAGAAAGCTGTTAAAGGGATGGTGGGAATATCGGATGTTTATGTGAATTTAGCAACGAATAGTTTGCACGTTGCTTTTAACCCGAAAAGTGTTTCACCGGGAGAAATAAGAGCTTCCGTTTTAGCTGCAGGGTATGATTTAATACTTAAGGAGCAAACTCAAGATGAGTTTCAGAAAATGCAGAATCAACAATATCAAGATGCTAAACATAAAGTTATATGGGCTTGGATTTTTACCATTCCTTTAATGGTGTTATCTATGTTTTTCTCGGACCTGCCTTATGTAAATTACTTTATGTTTGTTGTTACAACTGCTTTTCTTGTCTTTTTCGGGAAATCGTTCTACGTTAGTGCCTGGAAGCTTTTAAGAACAGGGAAGAGCAATATGGATACCCTTGTTTCTTTAAGTACTTCCATTGCTTATCTTTTCAGTATGTTTAATACGTTCTATCCTGAGTTTTGGGAAAGCAGAGAGTTGACTCCTCATGTGTATTATGAGGCTGCCATTATGATTATAACTTTTGTTATGACGGGTAAACTCATGGAAGAGCGAGCTAAAGGACAAACTACCTCAGCTATAAAAAAATTAATGGGCTTACGTCCTGATATAGCCAGAGTTAAGCGTAACGGAGAAGTTCTTGATATTCCCATAGAAGAATTGATAGTTGGAGATTTGGTGGTTGTTCGCCCAGGAGAGAAAATTCCGGTCGACGGTTTGTTGGAAGAAGGGTATTCTAATGTGGATGAGAGTATGATAACAGGAGAACCCATACCTATAGCCAAGGAAGTTGGTTCTAAAGTTTTAACAGGAACTATAAATCAAAAAGGTTCGTTTGTAGTACAGGCCGAAAAGGTTGGAGAAGATACTTTGCTGGCTCAAATTATAGAACGTGTACAAGAGGCTCAAGGGAAGAAAGCACCTGTACAGCGTATTGTAGATAAAGTGACTGCAGTGTTTGTTCCTGTTGTAGTTCTAATTGCCATATTAACTTTCTCTTTATGGCTTATTATTGGAGGAATGCCTTACTTTTCACATGCTTTAGTTTCTGCAGTATCTGTATTAGTTATTGCTTGTCCTTGTGCTTTAGGATTAGCCACGCCAACAGCTTTGATGGTTGGTCTGGGAAAAGCTGCAAATAATCACATTCTAATTAAGGATGCTGTAGCTTTGGAACAGATGCGAAAAGTAAATACCATTGTTTTTGATAAAACAGGTACGCTAACAGATGGAAAACCTACTGTTGCCGGATGGCTTTGGGCTGTACCTTCAGAGTTGAAATATAAAGAGATTCTTATCTCTGCAGAAATGAAATCAGAACATCCATTAGCAGGTGCTTTGGTGCAGAATTTGAAAGAAAAAATCAATCCTATTGAATTAGATTCATTTGATAGTTTAACCGGAAGGGGTATTGAGGTGGTTGTTGATGGTGTTAAGTATTGGGTTGGAAGCCAACGTTTAATGGAAGAAAGAGGATTAGAAGTTCCTCAGGTGCTTAAAGGAATGTTGGTTGAATATGAAAGGAAAGGGTACGGTATCATCTATTATGGTGATGATAAGCAACTTATTGCTATTATTGCAGTCAGTGATATGATAAAACCAACTTCTGTTGAAGCAATAGAGGAGCTACAAAGAAGTGGTTATGAAATTTGTATGTTGACTGGTGATGGAGAGCGTTCTGCTTCAAGTGTTGCTCAGCAACTCAACATAACCAACTATCAATCGGAGGTATTACCTATTGATAAGGAGTTATTTGTTCAACAGCTACAATCTGAAGGAAAGGTGGTGGCTATGGTTGGTGATGGAATTAATGATTCACAAGCCTTAGCTATAGCCGATGTAAGTATTGCTATGGGAAAAGGAACTGATATTGCAATGGATGTAGCGATGGTTACTTTGATGACTTCGGACCTTTTCTTACTTCCTAAAGCTTTTCGTTTATCAGATCAAACCGTGAAATTGATTTACCAAAATTTATTTTGGGCATTCATTTATAACATCATTGGTATTCCTATTGCTGCAGGTATACTGTTCCCTGTTTGGGGTATCTTAATGAATCCAATGATAGCTAGTATGGCTATGGCGTTTTCTTCTGTTTCTGTCGTTTTAAATAGTTTAGGCTTAGCTAAAAGAAAGATATAAATTCGTTTTATCTTTGTTGTTATGAGCTTAAAAATAGAAAACTGGGGACTAATCTCATATGCTGAGGCTTGGGATAGGCAAAAAGAGTATTTTGAGAAGATTATTGATGCGAAATTAAATGGACGACCTCACACCAATTACTTGGTTTTATGTGAACATCCATCTGTCTATACCTTAGGAAAAAGTGGACATCAGAACAATATGTTGCTTAATGAGTCGCAATTAGCTAAGGTCGGGGCGGAACTGTTTCGCATTGATCGTGGGGGAGATATAACCTATCATGGCCCCGGACAGGTGGTTTGTTATCCTCTGATAGATTTAGAAGACTTTCATTTAGGACTTAAAAGCTATATCCATTTACTTGAGCAGGCTGTGATAAATCTGTGTGTTTTGTATAATATTGAGGCTACGCGATTGGATGGAGCAACCGGAGTGTGGTTGGATGTGGGTACGAGTCAAGAGAGGAAGATTTGTGCCATGGGAGTTCGTTGCAGTCATTTCATCACTATGCATGGACTGGCATTGAATGTAAATACTGACCTGAATTACTTTAATTATATAAACCCTTGTGGCTTTCAAGATAAAGGGGTAACCTCATTTGCCAAAGAATTGGGCTATGAGCTTTCAGAGCAAAAAATAGCCAGTCAATTGGCTGATTTGTTAATTTCTTTATTGCAGGAAATGGAAGAAAACTAAAAGATTCTTTCTTTTTGAGGCAATTCTGCTGCTTTTATTAAACTTTTTGATTGGTATATCTAAAAATTCACAGAATTTCGTTAGTTTTGTGGGTGTTTTTATTAAAGCTTTAAATAGAAATGAAAATAGAGATTATTCCAGCTATAGATATCATTGATGGTAAATGTGTGAGACTTTCACAAGGTGATTATAATAAGAAGAAAATTTATAGTGAGAATCCCGTTGACATGGCAAAGGAAATGGAGGATGCCGGGATTAAGCGTTTACATGTAGTAGATTTAGATGGTGCTTTATCTTCCGGAATAGTAAATCTTAAGGCTTTAGAAAACCTATGTACTCAGACCTCTTTAGTTATTGATTTTGGAGGAGGCATCAAAAGTAAAACGGATATAGAAGCAGCTTTTCAATGTGGTGTTTCAATGGTTACTGTAGGTAGTATAGCCGTTAAAAAGCCGGAGCTTTTTCTGGAGTGGTTAAACTTCTATGGAGGAGAAAAGATTATTCTGGGTGCTGATGTAAATCAAGGAAAGATAGCTGTAAATGGATGGCAAGAACAATCATCGCAAGAGTTGTTTTCATTTCTTAAAGATTATAGAGCAAAAGGAGTGAGTAAAGTTATTTGTACAGATATCAGTAAAGATGGTATGTTGCAAGGAACAAATGTGGATTTATATAAAGATATTTTAGTCTCTTTCCCGGATTTGTATTTAATTGCTAGTGGAGGTATTAGTTCGTTAGAAGATATCGATCAACTGGTGGAAAATAAAATACCTGCTGTTATTATTGGTAAGGCTTTGTATGAAGGAAAAATCACGTTAGAAGAATTACAGGCATATTTATAATTGTTTGTTCTTAAAAACTAAAAAACAGAACTCATGATAAAGAGAATAATTCCTTGTTTAGATATAAAAAATGGTGAAACGGTTAAAGGTGTAAACTTTGTAAACCTTAAACATGCGGGTGATCCGGTAGAATTAGCCAAAGCGTATAATGAACAGGGAGCAGATGAGTTAGTTATATTGGATATAGCTGCTACCGTTGAAAAAAGAAAGACCTTTAATCAATTAATAAAAGATATAGCAGAAGTATTGACAATTCCACTTACTGTTGGAGGTGGAATTAGTGAGTTGAGTGATGTGGAGCGTATTCTGAGTCTGGGGGCAAGTAAAGTGTCTTATAGTTCAGCTGCACTACGTAATCCAAATTTAATTGATGAGGTTGCGAAACATTTTGGATCTACCATCTCTGTCGTGGCTATTGATGCTAAAGAAACAGATAAAGGGTGGATGTGCCTTTTGAATGGTGGACGTGTTCTTTCAGAAAAACTGTTATTGGATTGGGCTTATGAGGCACAAGAACGTGGAGCAGGAGAGATTCTATTTACAAGTATGGATCATGACGGAAAGAAAATTGGATTCCCTAATGAAATATTGGCCGAGTTGCATAATAAGCTTTCAATTCCTGTGATTGCATCTGGTGGTGCTGGTTCTATGGAGGACTTTAGAGATGCTTTTCTAACAGGTCACGCTGATGCTGCACTGGCAGCAAGTGTTTTTCACTTTGGAGAAGTTAAAATACCAGAATTAAAAGCTTATCTTTGCAATCAGGGGATTTCTGTTCGCAAATAATTGCTTATTAAGAACTTGACTGAACCATTTTGCTACTCAAAACATATAAAGATGAATATAAAATACGATAAAGAAGGATTAGTTCCTGCTATAATACAAGATGTTGATACTCTGAAAGTTCTTATGTTAGGGTATATGAATGAAGAGTCTTATAAAAAAACATTAGAAACTAAACAGGTTACATTCTTTAGTCGCTCACGTCAAAAATTATGGACCAAAGGTGAAGAGAGTGGTAATTTTTTAGAATTAGTTTCCATTAAATCCGATTGTGATCAAGATACACTTTTAATTAAGGTGCGTCCTGTAGGTCCTACATGTCATACCGGATCGGATACTTGTTGGGATGAAAAGAATGAAGAACCTTTACTTTTTTTGAAGCAGCTACAGGAGGTGTTAAATCAGCGATTCAAAGATATGCCTGAAAACTCATACACCACACAGTTATTCCAATCAGGAGTTAACCGTATGGCTCAAAAAGTGGGTGAAGAGGCTGTGGAGACAGTCATAGAAGCTACAAATGGTAAAGATGAACGTCTTTTGTATGAGGGTTCAGATTTAATTTATCATTTGATGGTACTACTAACCTCAAAGGGGTATGGTATTGAGGATTTAGTAAAAGAGTTACAAGATAGACATAAAGACTCATGGAAGAAGCACTAATTCATTACGAAAAGGTATCTATTTATCAAGAGGAACTCTGTATCTTAAAAGATGTAGATATACAACTAAATAAAGGTGAGTTTGCATATCTCATTGGATCGGTGGGATCTGGAAAAACAAGTCTGCTCAAATCTATGTATGCTGAACTAGGGATAGCTGAAGGACAAGGACGAGTTTTAGATTGTTCCATATTAAAACTGAAAAGAAAACAGATTCCGAAGTTGAGAAGAAACATTGGAATTGTATTTCAAGATTTCAGGCTATTGATTGATCGCTCAGTACACGATAATTTGTCTTTTGTTTTAAAGGCAACCGGTTGGAAAAAGAAACATGAAATAGATTTTCGCATCCAAGAGGTTCTGGACTTAGTAGGTATGAGTCATAAGGGATATAAATATCCGTATGAATTATCCGGAGGAGAACAGCAACGAATAGTTATTGCTCGTGCAATGTTAAACTCTCCAGCTATTATTTTAGCGGATGAACCTACCGGCAATTTAGACATAGAGACCGGAAGAAATATTGTGGAGCTGTTGCACGAAATCGCAAAAAAAGGAAGCCTGGTGGTTATGACTACACATAATTTAAACTATGTGTATGAGTACCCGGGAATGGTTTTGCGTTGTCATGAGCGTCAGTTGCTAGATGTGACGGATGAGTTTTATAAGTCAAAAGAGAATAATTAATTAAAAAGATAGAGAATAAAATGAAAGTATTAAAGTTTGGAGGTACTTCAGTAGGATCGGCAGACCGAATTAAAGAAGTGGCCAAATTAATAGCTGATGGTGAAAGAAAAATTGTAGTTTTCTCGGCTATGTCAGGTACAACCAATACATTGGTAGAGATTTCTGACTATTTGTATAAGAAAAACCCGGAAGGGGCTAATGAAGTTATCAATAAGTTAGAAGAGTTGTACGTTAAACATGTAGATGAACTTTATAGTACTCCTGAGTTTAAAGAAAAAGGACTGGATGTTGTCCGAACTCATTTTGACTCTATCCGAAAATATACTAAAGATTTATTTACTCTTTTTGAGGAAAAAGTATTGTTGGCTCAAGGGGAGTTAATATCTTCTGCGCTAATAAACTTTTATTTGAATGAACAAGGAGTAAAATCAGCTTTAATACCCGCTTTGTCTTATATGCGAATGGATAAGAATAACGATCCTGATCCGGTGTATATTCGTGAAAAACTCGCCCACTTATTAGAGCAACATGCTGATGCTGACTTATATATTACACAAGGATATATCTGTCGTAATGCTTATGGTGAGATTGATAATTTACAACGTGGAGGTAGTGATTATACTGCATCATTGATAGGTGCGGCGATCAAAGCAGAGGAAATCCAAATATGGACTGACATAGATGGTATGCACGATAATGACCCTCGTATTGTTGAAAATACTTCTCCTGTACGTCATTTGGAATTTGAAGAAGCAGCAGAGCTAGCTTACTTTGGGGCAAAAATACTTCACCCGACTTGTATTCAGCCTGCAAAATATGCAAATATACCTGTGCGGTTATTGAATACAATGGATCCTTCAGCTCCAGGAACGTTGATTTCAAACAATGGAAGTAAAGACAAGAAAATAAAAGCTGTTGCTGCAAAAGAAAATATTACTGCCATAAAAATTAAATCAAGCCGAATGTTATTGGCTTATGGTTTCTTGCGTAAGGTTTTTGAGATCTTTGAAAGTTACGAAACACCTATAGATATGATTTGTACTTCAGAGGTGGGAGTATCTGTATCTATTGATAATACACGGAACTTAAACGAGATATTAAATGACTTGAGAAAATATGGAACTGTAACCGTTGATGAAGATATGTGCATCATCTGTGTTGTAGGTGATTTATCTTGGGAAAATGTCGGCTTTGAAACAAAAGCTTTAGAAGCCATGAAAAATATTCCGGTGCGTATGATTTCATTCGGTGGAAGCAATTACAATATTTCTTTTTTAATACGTAGTGAAGATAAGGTAAATGCTTTGCGTCAATTAAGTAGTAATTTGTTTAATAACAAATAAAGGAAACCAAAGTGGCAGAAGTGCAAAAAGGATATTTCCCTTTAGAGCAATTCAAAGATCTTAGGACACCCTTCTATTATTATGATAGCCATCTTCTAAGGCAGACTTTGGAGACAGCTTGTTGTGAGGTTAAGGTGTTTGATCAGGTAATGTTGCATTATGCGTTGAAAGCAAATACTAATCCTCAACTCCTTTCTGTTATCCAATCCTATGGATTAGGAGCTGACTGTGTGAGTGGAGGAGAGATTCAAGCAGCTTTAGATGCAAACTTTAAACCTGAAAAAATTGTTTTTGCAGGAGTGGGAAAAGCAGATTGGGAGATTGAATTAGCTCTTAAGCATGATATATTTTGCTTTAATGTGGAATCGAAACCTGAACTTGAGATCATTAATGAACTTGCAGCAAAACAGAATAAAATAGCTCGCGTTTGTTTGCGTGTTAATCCTAATGTTGGAGCTCATACCCATGCCAACATTACAACAGGGTTAGCTGAAAATAAATTTGGTATTGGTCTGACGGAGTTAGCCGATGTGATCAGTTTTGTTCAAGAGGCTAAACATATTGACTGGATTGGGCTTCATTTTCATATTGGATCTCAAATTATGGATTCATACGATTTCACTGCATTGTGTAACCGGATTAACACTATACAAAACTACTTAGAGGCTCATCAAATACAGCTTTCTCATATTAATGTGGGAGGTGGACTTGGTATTGATTATGAAAACCCGAATAGGCAATCTATTCCTAACTTTAAGGAGTACTTTGCAACTTACGATGATAAATTGAAATTGCGACCACATCAAACTATTCATTTTGAATTGGGGCGTTCCATTGTAGGTCAATGTGGTTCTTTAATATCTAAAGTTTTATATGTTAAGCAAGGAGCAAAAAAACAATTTGCTATTTTAGATGCAGGTATGACTGAATTGATCCGACCGGCACTCTATCAAGCTTATCATAAAATAGAAAACTTGTCTTCAGAGGGACAAGTGCAAGCCTATGATGTTGTGGGCCCAATTTGTGAATCATCGGATGTGTTTGGGAAATCTATAGACTTAAATAAGGTGAGTCGTGGTGACTTTATAGCCATACGTTCTGCCGGAGCATATGGTGAGGTTATGGCCTCTCAGTATAATCGCAGAGAATTACCCAAATCCTATGTTTCTGATGAATTTAATATTTGCAGTATAAAATAATTCAACGTTTTCTTGAACAAAGGTTCCATCAAGCTGTTATAGTATGTAATATAAGTGGGAATTTTAATAAGAAATATTATGATATCAGAAAAATTACTTAAAGAATTGAATCAGCAAATAACTGCTGAATTATGGTCTTCAAACCTATATTTATCAATGTCTTACTTTATGGAGCATCAAGGCTTTTCCGGTTTTGCTAGTTGGCTAATGGCGCAAAGTGAAGAAGAGAGAAGTCATGCAAAAGAATTTGCGGATTATATTCTTTCCAGAGGATGCGAAGTTAAGATAGAAAAAATAGATGTTGTACCTCAAGGATGGGGATCACCCCTAGAAGTGTTCGAACATGTTTATCAACATGAGTGTCATGTGTCAAAATTGATTCACGATTTGATGACCTCAGCTAAATCAGAAAACGATTATGCTACAGAATCATTCTTGTGGAAATATATAGAAGAACAAGTAGAGGAAGAAGCTAGTACATCAGCTGTAGTAGACTTAATGAAGAAAACAGATAAAGGTGGCTTATTATTTCTTGATGCTAAATTAGGAAGAAGAGAAAATTAAGTAGTCCTTTTTTTATAAAATGAATAGCAGATAGGTTGAAGTCTTTCACTTATCTGCTATTTTTTTTGCCCTAAAGAATATTAAAAAGTGAAGATATTGTAATGTGTAGTTTGCATTTTGATGAAGATAGTGTATATTTGCAATACTGTAAACTTTCGATATTTTAATATAAATGGAATCGTTTTACCGCACACATGCTTATCTAATTAAACATATAAATGCTCCCGTTCGAAGATATCTGATGGATGAGATTGACTGGAACGATAGACTGATTGGCATTAAAGGTACAAGAGGTATAGGTAAAACTACTTTTCTGCTACAATATGCAAAGGAAAAGTTTGGAACAGATCCTTCCTGTCTATATATCAACATGAACAATTTTTACTTTACAGGAAATGGCCTAAAAGAATTTGTTGGTCGTTTTGTGGAGCAAGGAGGAAAAGTGCTGTTGATTGATCAGGTATTTAAATATCCCAATTGGAGTGAAGACATCCGTTACTGTTATGATACCTACTCTTCCTTAAAAATCATATTTACAGGTTCTTCTGTTATGCAGTTAAAAGAGGATAATGTAGAATTAAAAGGTGTTGTTCAAAGCTATAATCTGCGTGGATTCTCTTTCCGTGAGTATTTAAACTTAATGACCGGTTTAAGATTGCAATCATATACATTAGATGAATTGTTGGAGAATCATGAGAAAATTGCAAAAGGTATAAATAACAAAGTAAATCCTGCTGATTTTTTTCCGGATTATATTCATCATGGTTTTTATCCTTTTTTCTTAGAGAAAAGGAATTTTTCAGAGAATTTGTTGAAAACCATGAATATGATGATTGAAGTAGATGTACTTTTGATCAAACAAATAGAACTAAAATATTTATCTAAAATAAAGAAATTATTATATTTACTGGCAGTAGATGGGCCTCAAACGCCTAATGTAAGTCAGTTGGCTAAAGAAATAGAAACATCGCGCGCAACAGTTATGAATTACATCAAGTATTTGGCAGATGCACGCTTAATAAATATGTTCTATCCTAAAGGAAGTGACTTTCCTAAAAAGCCTTCAAGGGTTTTCATGCAAAACTCTAATCTGATTTATTCCATCTATCCAATGAATGTGAAATATCAAGATATTTTAATTACGTTTTTTGCTAATGCTTTGTGGAAAGATCATAAGGTTAATAAATCAAAAGCCAGACACTCTCTTTTAGTAGACGAAGAGCAGGTCTATCGAATATTAACTAAGGGATCGAAAATTAAACAAGAAGATAAAGTATTATATGCTGTTGACCAGTTGGATGTTGGTAAAGGCAATAACATACCACTTTGGCTTTTTGGCTTTTTATATTGAGAACGATTATTTTATTACTTAATATATAACTAGTTATGACTAAACAGAAAAAATTTATTACTTGTGATGGTAATCAAGCTGCTGCACATATTTCATATATGTTTTCAGAAGTTGCTTCGATATACCCCATCACACCTTCTTCAACTATGGCTGAATACGTAGATGAGTGGGCCGCTGCAGGGCGTAAAAATATTTTTGGTGAAACTGTTTTAGTAGAAGAAATGCAATCAGAAGCCGGTGCTGCTGGTGCATTACATGGCTCACTTCAAGCTGGAGCTTTATCTACTACCTATACAGCTTCTCAAGGATTGCTCTTGATGATCCCTAACATGTACAAAATTGCCGCTGAGCTATTGCCTTGTGTTTTCCACGTATCTGCTCGTGCTATTGCAGCTCAAGCATTATCAATATTTGGAGACCACCAAGACGTGATGGCTACTCGTCAAACCGGGTTTGCTATGTTGGCAGAAGGGTCTGTTCAAGAAGTTATGGATTTAGCAGCTGTTGCACATCTTGCAACCATTAAATCACGTATTCCTTTCATCAATTTCTTTGATGGATTCCGTACTTCTCACGAAATCCAAAAAATTGAAATGTTAGAGAATGAAGATTTAGTACACTTAATTGACCAAGAAGCTTTAAGCGAATTCCGTCAACGTGCACTTAAGCCTTCTTCTCCTGTAATGAGAGGTATGGCTGAAAATCCTGACGTATATTTCCAACACCGTGAAGCAGCTAATCCATTCTATGATGCTGTTCCTGAGATTGTTGAGGAATATATGAATGAACTTTCAATAATTACCGGAAGAAAATATGGTCTGTTTGATTACTATGGTGCGGAAGATGCTGACCGTGTAATCATTGCTATGGGATCAGTTACTGAAGCTGCCCGTGAAGCTATTGATCATATGACGAAAGAAGGTGAGAAAGTAGGTCTTGTAGCTGTTCATTTATATCGTCCATTCTCAGCAAAACACTTCTTGGCTGCTGTTCCTAAAACTGCTAAGAAAATTGCTGTTCTAGATCGTACTAAAGAGCCGGGAGCAACTGGTGAGCCTTTATACTTAGACGTAAAAGACTGTTTCTACGGAAAAGAGGATGCTCCTCTTATTGTAGGTGGTCGCTATGGTCTTTCTTCAAAAGATACGACTCCAACACAAATTATTTCTGTGTTTGAGAACTTAAATCAAAAAATGCCTAAAAACCAATTCACAATTGGTATTGTTGATGATGTTACCTTTACTTCTTTACCTGCTAAAGAAGAACTAGCTTTAGGTGGTGATGACATTTTCGAAGCTAAATTCTACGGATTGGGTTCTGATGGTACTGTAGGTGCAAATAAAAACTCTATTAAAATTATTGGAGATAATACGGATAAATATTGTCAGGCCTATTTCTCTTATGACTCTAAGAAATCCGGAGGTTTTACTTGTTCTCACTTACGTTTTGGTGATTCTCCTATCCGTTCAACTTATTTTGTGAACACACCTAATTTCGTGGCTTGTCACGTTCAGGCTTACTTAAGAATGTACGATGTAACTCGTGGTTTACGTAAAAACGGTACTTTCTTATTAAATACCATTTGGGAAGGTGAAGAATTAGCAAAACACTTGCCTAACGATGTTAAACGTAAGTTAGCTAAAGATAATATCAAAGTATATTATATCAATGCAACACAAATTGCACAAGAAATTGGTTTAGGTAACCGTACCAATACCATTTTACAATCTGCTTTCTTCCGTATCACTGAGATTATCCCTACAAATTTAGCTGTAGAGCAAATGAAAGCATTCATCGTGAAGTCTTATGGACGTAAGGGTGAAGACATTGTTAACATGAACTATGCTGCGGTTGACAGAGGAGATGAATATAAAGAATTAACAGTAGATCCAGCTTGGGCTAACTTACCTGCTGATGAAGCAGAAGAAAACAATAACCCTGCATTTATCAATGAAGTGGTTTTCCCAATTAATGCACAAGATGGTGATTCTCTGCCAGTTTCTACCTTCAAAGGTATTGAAGATGGTACATGGATGGCCGGTACTTCAAAATACGAAAAACGTGGTGTGGCTGCTTTTGTTCCGGAATGGAACCCTGAAAACTGTATCCAATGTAATCAATGTGCTTATGTTTGTCCTCACGCTTCTATCCGTCCATTCTTATTGGATGAAGAAGAACAAAAAGGTGCAAACTATCCTACATTGAAAGCAGTTGGAAAACAATTTGAAGGCTTAACTTTCCGTATTCAAGTGGATGTGCTAGACTGTTTAGGTTGTGGTAACTGTGCTGATATCTGTCCTGGAAACCCAAGAAAAGGGGGAACTGCTCTTACAATGAAACCGCTTGAGTCTCAATTAGAGCAAAACGAAGGATGGGAATACTCTATTAACAATGTGAAGAGCAAACAACACTTAGTAGATGTGAAGAGCAACGTTAAGAACTCACAGTTTGCTACTCCTTTATTTGAATTCTCTGGTGCTTGTGCCGGTTGTGGTGAAACTCCATATGTTAAGTTATTAACTCAATTATTTGGTGATCGTCAAATGGTGGCTAACGCTACCGGATGTTCTTCCATCTATTCTGGATCGGTTCCGGCTACTCCTTATACTACAAATGAAAGAGGAGAAGGACCTGCTTGGGCAAACTCTTTATTTGAAGACTTCTGTGAGTTTGGTTTAGGAATGGAGTTGGCTCACGAAAAAATGCGTGATCGCATTGAGCGTTTAATGACTGAGGCATTAGATTGTAACGAATGTTCAGGTGAAATTAAAGAGCTATTTAAAGAGTGGATTGAATATAAAAAAGATGCAGATAAGACTAAAGAATTAGCTGATAAAATTATTCCACTATTAGAAAAAGCGACTTGCAAATTCAGCAAAGAATTGTATGAACTTAAACATTACTTAGTAAAACGTTCACAATGGATTATTGGTGGTGATGGTGCTTCTTATGATATTGGTTTTGGTGGATTAGACCACGTAATTGCAAGTGGAAAAGATGTAAACATTATGGTACTCGATACTGAAGTTTACTCTAATACCGGAGGTCAATCGTCTAAAGCTACTCCTCTAGGAGCCATTGCTCAGTTTGCTGCTGCCGGAAAGCGTGTACGTAAGAAAGACTTAGGTTTAATGGCTACTACTTACGGTTATGTATATGTTGCTCAAATTGCAATGGGAGCTAACCATGCTCAAACATTAAGAGCTATCCGTGAAGCAGAAGCTTATGATGGTCCATCATTAATTATTGCTTACTCTCCTTGTATTAGTCACGGTATCCGTGGTGGTAT
This sequence comes from uncultured Bacteroides sp., assembly GCA_964528875.1. GTDB lineage: Bacteria > Bacteroidota > Bacteroidia > Bacteroidales > Bacteroidaceae > Bacteroides_E. The sequence continues at coordinate 60,634 of CAZGUI010000006.1, forward strand.
GGGAGTGTCTCAAAAAGAAGAGAATAAAGCAGTTGAGTGTGGATACTGGCACTTATGGCGATATAACCCAGCACTAGAAGCTGAAGGAAAGAATCCATTTACATTAGACTCAAAAGAGCCTAATTGGGATAAATTCCACGACTTCTTAATGGGTGAAAGACGTTACTCAAGTGTAAAAACACTTTATCCACAAGAAGCAGAGGAGTTATTCCAAGCTGCTCAGGATAATGCTAAGTGGAGATACAGAAACTATAAACGTTTATCTGATGCTGCTTGGTTAGAAGGTGAAAATGAATAAGTAGTTTACTTATTGTATTAAATAGTAAAAAGGGAGAAAACTCAACAGTTTTCTCCCTTTTTTATGCTATTTCTTTTTTTGACCTCCTTAAGCGATACTTTTCTTTTTAGAAAAAGCCTTTTTTTGCAGGTAGAAATGTGAATATAAAACACCCCTTCTGTAACCCTTTCCTCATAGGAGTTGTAGCGGTCCTAGACCGAAGCCCCCTCGGTCTAGGACCGAAGGGTGTTCTCTCCTAGACCGATGAGTCTTGGGTCTAGGAGGAATGAAAAACTATAGGGAAAGTCTAGATTAAAAGGAGTATCCACAACTTAAATAAGGAATAAATGGCGATTTCTTTATTCCGTGTGAATCTCCGAAGTTGAAAGATGGACTAATTCCCACTCTAAATAAAAAACCACTTTTGGCTTGGTATCTATACCCTACATTTGAATAAATAAAATAGGCGAATTGTGTTTTGTTTTCTTCTACTTCTCCTGCCGGAGTAAATATAATTACCCCATCTTCTTTTTCTGTTGTGTACATAGTATATCTATCTTTCACTTTATACACTCCTAAGCTCACTCCTAATCCAACTTCTAGGCTGTGTTTTTTACTTTTTCCTGCTAAATAATTTATCTCTAAAGGCATGGAAATACCTTGTGTCATGGAATAATCATTAAAGAAGCTAGAACTTTGTGTGTAAGTGTAGCCTAACCCGGTTCGGTATCCCCACTTAGATCCAGGTATAATCCTTGCATCATAAGAAATACCAACTAAGGTTGAAGGTCCAAAAACTTCAAGATATATACTTCTTTGGTTTCTTTCTTGCGAAAAGACGGGGTTTTGTATAGAAGTGAGTATGAATAATACCCATATGAGTATAGCTCCTGATTTTTTAATGTCGAATGAGTTCTTTGATTTAGTAAATTGCATTTTTTTGTTAATTAAATTCTTTTTTTTGAGGGATCAAATGTATATCTATCGAATATATAAACTGTTTTTTATGGGTGAAAACCTTCTAAAATTAACCTTTTTTTGTTTTATTTAACCTATAGATTGGAACCTACTTAATAAAACCAATGAAAAAACTCCTTGGTATGAAAAGTTAAATAGTGAGATAACTGATTTCGAATGAGAATAATAAAAAAGATTTTTATAGTTTTAAGAAGATTAGAAAGCTCCATTATTTTATAAAAACAATAAATTCAAAAATGAAAATTACTGTAGAAGATATAACATTAAATTACACACAAAGTGGAAATGGAACCCCTCTCATCTTATTGCACGGAAATAGTGAGGATCATCACATTTTTGATGAATTAGTCTCTTTATTACAAGCTGACTATACAGTATATGCTATAGATAGTCGCAATCATGGGGAGAGCAGTAAAACCAGTGACTTTTCCTATGAATCGATGTCAAAAGATATTCAGTTATTTATAGAAAATTTGAATCTAAAAGAGGTACAGATTGTGGGGTTTAGTGACGGTGCAATTATTGCTTTGACTTTAGCTATCCATAATTCCGAGTTATTCGATAGAATGGTACTTTTGGGAGTAAATCTAAAACCTTCCGATTTTAAAGAAGAGTATTTGCAGTGGTTGCTTGAAGAGTATAAAAAAACAAATGATCCGTTGTTAAAGCTGATGATGGAGCAACCGAATATTGAGTTAGATGAACTTTGTGATGTTACAACTACCACACTTGTGGTAGCTGGAGAGAATGATCTTTTTGAATCCCAATTGTATGAATCTATTGTAGAAACAATGCCTAATGCTGAACTTTTAATCATGAAAGGACATAACCACGATAGTTACGTAGTTAATCAGAATATTCTCTATCCGTATTTAAATCGGTTCTTGAAGTAAGAGTCTTAATCATTAGTTTTTTATTTATAGATTGAACATTAGCTGTATAAGTTGAATTTTGAAGAAATATTAAAAATAAAGAGATATGCGATTAATTAAAAGAGTAGGAAAGGTTTTTTTGATAATTATAGCTGTTTTAGCTATAGCTTGGTGTTGTCTCTACATTTATGCAAAGTTCTTTTACAATCAAGAGGTAGAGGTTGAGAAGATCTATATGTCAGAGATACCTGTTGAGCCTTCAGACTTTCTAGCTGACTTTGAAGAAATTCATCATTTAGTTTTAGATCACTATTCCTTGTATAAAACTAAACAGTTAAATATGGATTCTTTACATCAGGTCTTTTACTCTCGTCTTCAAGATGGAGTAAAATCCAGGAAAGAATATGGTTTGTTACTTCAGGAATATTTTGCATTACTAAAAGTTGGCCATGCTTTTGTCTTTTTTATGAATTATACTGCTAACAATACACCATTATTCATAAATAATTCCCTTTATCTTAATGATCCCAATGACTATCTTAAAGCTTATGGGTTTTTGGATAAAGACCGGATTATAGGTATTAATGAATGTAGCTTGAAAGAATGGTTAGATGAGAATCTAAAATATACGCCTGCATCTACCTGTCAGTCTAAGCGCCTATTGACTGCCTTGAGAGCATTTAGAAGCCCAACTGATACCCTAAGAAATTATATTGTGTTGCGAGGGAATGATACCCTTTCAATAGAATTGCCATTAAAACCTTTTGATTATTTTCCAGAAGTAAAACAAGAGATAGTAGAATATAAGATTCTTCAAGATTCAATTGGATACATAGCTATTCATTCTATGATGAATGATGTTGTAGATGACTTTATAAAAGCCTACAATAAAGTAAAAGCCTATCCTTATCTTGTTATAGATGTCCGTCAAAATGGAGGAGGGAATAGTGGTAATGGTTTAGAAATATGCGAATATTTAATTAATAAAGAACAACCCCACTGTGTAGATCCTCAATACATAATGAAACCGAAAACTGATGCTTTTCAAGGAGCGATCTATGCTTTAACTAGCCGGTATACTTTTTCGGCAGCTGAGAGTTTTGTCTTAGATTTGAGAGAAAGTGGAAAAGTTATTCTTGTTGGTGATTGTACTGCTGGTGATACAGGAAATAGACCCCGGACATTTAAAACAAAACAAGGTGTTGCTTTCCGTGTACCAACAAAAAATGCTGCAATTTCACCTAAAGGATTTCCTATGGAAGGGGAAGGGATACCTCCTCATCATTTTGTTTTACAGTCTGTTCCTGATTTTATGAAAGATGTTGATACTCAATTAGAATATGTACTTCAATTAATAAGTAAGGGTAATTAAGTATTGTAAGGAATCCCATTAAAAGCCTTTCCACTTATTATTACACAGGATAAAGTGGAAAGGCTTTTAATTTAATATATAAATTTCTTATAGAGATTTATTTATTCTGTTTTGAGTCTAGTATTCATCTACATCTAACACCTTGCGATAGTTGTCTAAACGGTTCTGTAAATCAGCTGTTATTTTTTCAAACCCTTCTTTTCCATATAGATTATTCAACTCATTCGGATCATTTTCTAAATCAAATAATTCATTCTCACTGATTTGATCATGGTCTTTTTCATCTGAATTATGATAGAAATGAATTAACTTATATCTTTCCGTTCGTACGCCATCGTGTCTGTTGACATAGTGAATAGCCGGATAATCGTAGTAATGATAGTAAAGATCATCACGCCATTCCTTTGGAGTAGTTCCGTCCAATAATGGGAGTAATGATGTTCCACTCATTTCTTTGGGTTTTTCAACCTTAGCAATGGCCAAGTAAGTTGGAGCAAAATCAATGTTTTGTACTAAAAGATTCGTTTCATCTCCTTTAGTCAAGGTAGGATGATAAATAATTAGTGGAGTTCTGAATGATTCCTCATACATGAAACGTTTGTCAAACCAGCCGTGTTCCCCCATGTAAAATCCTTGATCTGAGGTATAAACAATGATGGTATTTTCCATTAAGCCGTTACGTTCCAAATAATCGAGTAGGCGTCCCACCTCATCATCTACTGTCTTTATACATCTTAAATAGTCTTTGATATACTCTTGGTATTTCCATTTTTTAAGATCGTGATCTGATCGTTTAATCTTTAAGAAATCTTTCTTTCTATGTTCATAGGCTTTGTTCCACGACTCTAATTGGGTTGGTGTCATTCGATCTAATAACTGGACCAGCCCTTCTGTGTTCCATTCTTTATTGTATTGTGGATTATTCAATAAGTTGTCCATTTTCAAGTCATAAATCAAAGTCATATCCCGATCTATTTGCATTTCTTGTTTTTGGGCAGCCTTCCTCGTTGCATAATCGTCATTAAAAGTTTCAGGATAAGGGAACTCTAAATCTTCATAAAGAGTTAAATACTTCTCTTCAGGCTTCCAGTTTCTGTGAGGTGCTTTGTGATGCACAAATAAACAAAAAGGTTTGTTTTGATCTCGGTTCTCTAGAAAGTCTATAGCATAATCTGTTATGAGATGTGTTGCATAACCTTCTTCCCTTACATATTTACCTTGAGTATCATTCCTCTTAAAATCGGGATTATAATAATTGCCCTGATCCCATAAGATAGAGAAATAGTCGAAACCTTTAGGCTCACACTGCATGTGCCATTTTCCAACAACGGCTGTTTGGTATCCATTATCTTGTAATATTTCAGAGACAAAAGTCTTTGTGGTATCAATACCTGCTCCAAGTCTGCGTTGTCCATTTTGATGACTATATAATCCTGTCATCAAACAGGCCCTACTGGGAGTTGACAATGAGTTTTCAACAAAAGCTTGTTGAAATAACATTCCTTTTGCTGCTAATCTGTCCAGATTAGGGGTTGGAGCTAATTTAGATAAAGGATGTCCGTATGCACTAATCGTTTGATAGGAATGATCATCTGTCATAATATGGATGATATTCAATTGCTTATTCTCTTCTTTTTCTATTTTGGTATGGCAAGATAAAAGGACAACAGGTATCAGACTAAGAGGGTATGATTTTTTTCTCATAGAGCGAATAAATTTAGGTTGTCTCTAAGTTAGTTTATTCTTCAGAAGAAAAAGCATAAAATCTTCTCTTTCTATACAGAATGAACTTGGAGGAGATATATGATGATTAAAGAGAATAAAAAAGCCAAATATCGTGCTTGATATTTGGCTTTTCTTCTTAAAAAAATCTGTTCAACTCATTAATTTCTATGGTTGTAATATTTTAAGAATTGAGTACGTTCAAAGGTATTAATACCTTTTACATCCTCTGCATTAAGTTTTCCTTTGTATTGAGAAATTCTGTCGTAACCATTTTTATCCATCCATTGAGACATAAAATCAGTCATTTCCTGAATGATTCCGTTTTTGTTTTTATAAACTGTACTACAGATTTCAACCGCTGAAGCTCCTGCAAGAATCGTCTTAATGACATCTTCCGGTCTGTGAACACCTCCCGATGCCGCATAATCAATGCGAGGTATCTTTGCTGAGCCAATACCAATCCAGCGTAGGGATTGAGATAATTCAGATGGATGACTAAATACAGGGCCTACTGATTGAATTTGTTTTTCAATGTTAATGTCCGGTTGATAAAACCGATTGAAAAGAACAACACCGGCAGCACCATTTGCATACAATTGATTGATTAATGTTATGGGGTTAGTGAAGTTTTTTCCTAACTTCATGATAACAGGAATGCTCACTGTTTTCTTGATGTGCTTCAATATGTTGATGTGCTGTTGTTCAAAGGAACCATATTCGTATTTTATATCCGATTGGTGAGTTAAAATGTTAATTTCTAATGCATCAGCGCCTGCTTTTTCTATTTCAGAAGCAAAATCCACCCATTCGTTATCGGTAAAGCAATTGATACTTGCAATAATAGGAATCGAACATTTAGCTTTACTACTTTCAATCAGCTTTAAATACTCAGAAAGTTGGTGATGACGAAGGTAACGTTGAACATCTCTGGACATATGTGTGTAATAACCTTCTTGTTGCATTTGAGCAGATTCAAGCATAATTTGCTCTTCAAAAAGCGATTTCAAGACAATGGCTCCTGCGCCTGCTTTATCTAACTGTTCATTCTTTTCTGCACTATCTGTTAACCCTGAACTACCAATAATAATTGGATTTCTTAGTTCCAGTCCGGCAAAACTTGTCTTCAATTGGGTCATAATATTTTCTTGTTTCTTGGTTAATATCTATTGTGTTTAATTAATACTCTCGCTCTCCAAAAACTGCAGTACCTATGCGAATTAAAGTACTACCTTCTTCAATAGCTATGGTATAGTCTTCGGACATACCCATCGATATTTCAGAAAAGAGGGAATCTTCATCAAAATATTTATCTTTGATTTCTTTGAAAAAGTTATTTAGTGATTGAAATTCCTTTCTGACTTGTTCTTTATTATCTGTAAAGGTTGCCATTCCCATAACTCCACATATTTGAATGTTGGAAAAAGAATGCCATTCATCACTTTTTAATAACTCTCTGCACTCCTCAAAACTAAACCCAAATTTAGAACTCTCTTCTGCAATGTGAATCTGAAGTAAACAATTGATTTTTCTATCAATCTCACTCCCACGCTTGTTTATTTCACGAAGCAGTCGGGTAGAATCTACACCTTGAATTAAAGATACAAAAGGAACAATTTCTTTTACTTTATTACGTTGTAAGTGTCCAATGAAGTGCCATTGAATGTCATCGGGTAGATGATCTTTTTTTTCTAGCAGCTCTTGCACTCTACTTTCTCCAAAAATACGTTGTCCCTCATTATAAGCCTTCAATATGGCTTTAGGGGCGTGAAACTTAGATACTGCAACAAGCTTTACAGAAGCAGGAAGATGGGTTTTTATTTCATTTAGTTGACTCGCAATACTCATTAATACACGTAGTTATATAAATAGGTTACTCTTCAGTAGTGTTTGCTGTTTTTTCTGCATCGAAAGGATAAATATCTACGATGGCTGTTTCAATAACAGAAGCAATTTCGTAATCGGATAAAGTACCTTTCATATTTTCATCTAAATTGGCTACAGCTTTTCTCAAATCGCCGGCTTGCACCAGAATTAATGTAGATGATTTTTTTTCTTTACCATTCTTATCGTCTAAAGTTATAAATAGTAATTTACATTTGTACCATTTGTCGTCACTATCTAATGTGCTAGTAAACAGTTCACTATATTTAGCTCTTTTGATGTCAGAAACTGTAAACTCCCCTGAAATGTAAGGTTGCATCTCTTCAATGATTCTGGCTTCAGCCTCAGTGAAACTTAAAGCATCTACTAAATAGGGTTCATTTACCTTTGCTGTTACTCCGTTTTCCATTAGTTTTTCGTAGCGAACTTTACATTCAAACCAATTATGCATCATAATGTTTTTCTTTTTTTTTATTGAACAACCAAAGGTAAAGGATTATTTTCTTATTTAAGCGTGTTTTTTAATAAATCACGAAGCAATAGAGGTTCGTCTGTAGTGATGAAATCAACGCCTTGACGGATGAGTTCTTTCATCTCTTTTTCTTTGTTTACAGTCCAACAATTTACCTTTAGGCCCAAATTATGACTTTCAGTAATCCATTGAGGGTTTTTCTTGAATACACTGTAATGATAATCCAAACCTGCACATCCTAAGTCTTTAAGTTCTTTAGGAGAGAGCTCTCCTCCTAAATAATAGGTGGGGATGTTAGGTGCTTGTTTTATCATCTCTTTTACCGCATGAAGAGAGAAGCTGATAAATTCCACACGATCTTTGTATCCATATTCTTCTATCAGTTTAATGATTTGGGCTACAGCATAAGTTTCAATTTCAGGAGAGGCTAGATTTTTCAACTCCAAAATAAGCTGAATAGAAAGAGGTCGTGCAGCGTCAAAGTATTGCACAAGGGTAGGCATCGTTTCTTTATTTTTCAGTTGGAGGCTCGTTAATGTTTTTGCATTACTTTTTGCAATGTTGTATCCCCATAAATCAGGATCGTGGTTGATCATAAGCACACTGTCTTTACTCACTCTAACATCAAACTCTGAACCATATATACCTAAAGAGTCTGCTTTTAATAAGGCGGTTATACTGTTTTGTGCAGAACCTTTCGTCTTCCAGTAGCCTCTATGTGCAATAATTTTAGGCTGCGCCATAGAGAAAAATGTGTAAAGTAGTAAAGTAATTGTAAGTATCGTTCTAGCTTTCATTTTTTATGGTATTGTATTTGTAAATCTCTGATTCTTATAGGTTAAAGATAAAAGAATAAGTTGATAAAAGGAAGTTGTTTGAGAGTAATCTGTACTTTAACAGTAGTGAAATTTTCTATTTGACATCGATAAAATATCATAATTTCTGTGTTTTATCTATAGGGAATCAAAGGATGGTTTCAGTACGCCGAGAGTGTAGGAACCGAAAAAGAGATTTTCTTAATAGATAAACCGTTGATATACTTATTTATTTGTATTTTTGTCTCTCCTTTAAGATAGATATAAAATTAGAATAGAAATAGAATGGCAAAAGAATTAAAAGATCTGACTAAGCGAAGTGAAAATTACTCGCAATGGTATAATGATTTAGTGATTAAGGCTGATCTAGCTGAACCTTCTGCTGTAAGAGGTTGTATGGTAATTAAGCCTTATGGTTATGCAATTTGGGAAAAAATGCAACGTCAACTGGATGATATGTTTAAAGAAACAGGACACGTAAATGCTTACTTTCCGTTACTTATTCCTAAATCGTTTTTAAGTCGTGAAGCAGAACATGTTGAAGGATTTGCCAAAGAGTGTGCTGTGGTTACACATTATCGTTTAAAGAACGCTGAAGATGGTTCAGGTGTTGTTGTTGATCCTACAGCCAAGTTAGAAGAAGAATTAATTATTCGTCCCACCTCAGAAACAATTATTTGGAACACCTATAGAAATTGGATTCAATCATATCGTGATCTTCCTATTTTGTGCAATCAATGGGCCAATGTATTTCGTTGGGAAATGCGCACACGCTTGTTTCTTCGTACAGCTGAGTTCTTATGGCAAGAAGGTCATACAGCACATGCCACACGTGAGGAAGCAGAAGAAGAAACTCTAAAAATGCTACACGTTTATGGTGAGTTTGCTGAGAAATATATGGCTGTACCGGTAGTTAAAGGAGTTAAAACGGCGAGTGAACGTTTTGCCGGAGCCATTGATACTTATACTATTGAGGCTATGATGCAAGATGGAAAGGCTTTACAAAGTGGTACCTCTCACTTCTTAGGTCAAAATTTTGCTAAGGCTTTTGATGTTCAGTTTGTCAATAAGAATAATGAAATGGAGTATGTATGGGCTACTTCGTGGGGTGTTTCTACTCGTTTAATGGGAGCTTTAATTATGACTCATTCAGATGATAATGGGTTAGTTTTACCTCCTGCTTTAGCTCCAATTCAAGTGGTTATAGTTCCTATTTACAGAAATGAAGAACAAAAAGCAGCCATTGATGAAAAGGTTGACCAAATGATGTCTGAATTGAAAGGCTTAGGCATTTCTGTGAAATATGACGATGCTGATAATAAGCGTCCCGGATTTAAGTTTGCCGATTATGAGCTAAAAGGAGTGCCTGTACGTTTAGTGTTGGGTGCTCGTGATTTAGAAAATGGTACCATTGAGATCATGCGCAGAGATACGTTAGAGAAATCAACTGCTCCATTAGAGGGTATAGTGCAACAGGTTAAAGGATTATTGGCTGATATTCAAGAGAATATTTACAAGAAGGCATTAAAACTTAGAGCAGAAAAAACCTATACTGTTGATACTTATGATGAGTTTAAAGAAGTGATAGAAAAGGGCGGTTTTGTTTTGGCTCATTGGGATGGTACTCCGGAAACTGAAGAGAAAGTTAAAGAAGAGACCAAGGCAACCATTCGTTGTATTCCTCTTGATGGGGACAAAACACCGGGAAAATGTATGGTAACGGGTAAGCCTTCAGCTTGTAGAGTGGTTTTTGCTCGTTCATATTAAGATATTTAAGAATTAGTAAAAAAAGAGAAAGATTTTAATCTTTCTCTTTTTTTGTTTAGTTTCTTAATCTTATCTTGTTGTGAAAATATTATAAAAATGGAAGAGGCATCAAACATATACTATCTTTTAATAAAAGGAGAAAAAGAAGGACCTTATCATCTTGAGGATTTTAAAGGTTTTCCAATAACAGCAAAAACTTTGGTTTGGACAGCTGAAAAAGGAGGTTGGTATTATGCGGAAGAATATGCTGAACTTGCTGTTTTTTTGCCTAGAAAAGAGAACATAACTCCTGTCTCTGAGCCTTTTATGCGAACTGTTGTGCCTCCTAAGACTTGGTTGTTAGAGTCTATTCTTGTTACCATTTTTTGTTGTATGCCTGCAGGAGTAGTAGGATTAATTTATGCAGTACAAGTTAGAGATATGATTACTTTGAATCGCTTAGAGTTAGCTTATAAATATTCTTCACAGGCCAGAGTGTGGACTATTGTTAGTTTTTCTATTGGAATTGTTCTTTTGATTGTTTGGCTTTTATTACTCTTACTCGGTGTTTTTGCCGGGATGAAGGAGGAGCTTGACTGGTCGTACACAGTAATGACTTTTTAAATAACAAGATCTATGGAGCTTCAAAACAAGTTGTATTATTTATCTAAAAATGGCGAACGTCAAGGTCCTTATACTTATGAAGAGTTAGCTAAGCTCCCATTAACAGCTAAGACTTTGGTCTGGAGTGAGGGTGTGGGATGGAAAAGTTTGGGTGAGACAGAAGAACTACACCCTTTGTTAGATACCTCTTTTGATAAGGAGGAAATAAAAGATGAATCTTCTTCTTTGCCTATACCTATAAAAACTTGGTTCGTAGAATCTATTCTTATCATCGTTTTCTGTTGTTTACCTTTCGGGATTGTTGCATTAGTTCACGCCATTAAAGTACAATCCATGAATGTGCAAGGAAAAACAGATTTAGCTCAGTTTTATGCTAAGAAGGCTAAGCAATGGGTATTTATTGGTTTCATAGTAGGTCTAATTGTATTCATTCTTTCAACGTTGTTTTATTTTATTACTTTTTTCGTCTATGGTTTAAACAGATTCTAGAAGTACTAATGTATGAATAAGAGAAAAGTTATTCTATCTACACTTCTGTTTCTTCTGCTACTTTGTTTAGTTGTTGTATATTTTATTTATGACCCCTCTAAGAATATCGCATTTCCCAAATGTGTCTTTTTATTCTTAACAGGATATAAATGTCCGGGATGTGGCTCTCAACGAGCTATTTATCACCTTTTACATTTTAATGTAGGGGCTGCTTTTAAAGAAAATATGCTTTTAGTTTTGAGTATTCCGCTGGTTGTCTTGTTGATTTATACAGAATTGGTCCGTAAAACAAAAAGTGCTTTTTATCTGAAAGTAAACTCCAAGAAGCTCATCGTGGGATATTTTATTGTAGTTGTGTTGTGGAGTGTTTTACGAAATGTGTTTGGATTGTAATTAACTCTATTCCACTGAAACTGATTCTTTTTGCACATCTTTTAGATATAGAAAACGATATCATTTATAAAATTAAAAATAGTAGGTCTAAGACCCAACGCCCTTCGGTCCTAGACCGAGCACCCTTCAGTCCTAGACCGACAAGCCTTTGCTCCTAGACCGATAACCATCTTGGATACAAGCCTTGAGAGAAGGGTGGATGAACTGGAAAAGGGAGTGGTTTGATACTCTATGTATAAAGATGTGTTTCTTGTGATTTTATTCATTCGCAGTAGGTGTAGGATCTTCTACCTCTTGAGTCTCTAGTATTTTGTCTTCTTTTTTTGCTTTTTTATTTTTTCTCATTCGCCAGAAGAACAAATCACTCCATCTATTAAAATCTTTCCTGAAAATAATACCTATACCTTGTGTATTGTAGTTGCTTCGGATGTAATATTGATCATTGGTTTTATTGTAAGCCCTTAGTCTAATCTCCCCGGAGCGGTTGACAAGCCATTCTGCTTCAAAATCTCCAACAAAGTTAGTGTTAGTCATAGGGTTATCACGGTAGCCAAAGTTTCCGTTGATAAGAAGTCTGTTATTCAATAACTGCCCGGATAGAACACCTTCCACCTCTACCTCAGTCCAACCTTTTGTTCCTGTACTTAGATTGGTGCCAATACTCCAATTACTATTGTCCACAATGTGAGAGAGCATATTATTCAGTTGTCCGGAAAGGGTAGAGGATAACACAGAAGACATCACATCCGAGTTTTGTGAGTTGTCCATTCGGTCTTGGGTATAGAATTTTCCAATACTTAATAGATAGAGGAATTGAAGATTCATTTCCTCCTCAGTGTTAATGTAGTTTCGAACAATAGTTTCCACTTCACTTTGTTCATTAGGTAGTTCCAAGTCCAACTTAAAATTAGGATGGTGGAGTGATCCCATGAGGTGCATTACACAATTCACTTTAATGTAATTTTGGCCAACTAAACTTTGTGCATTTGGTATTAAGTCGTTTAGAGAAACAGAGTTCACCGTATGAGCTGCTTGAACATTTACCATGGCATTTAATGGGTCTCCATTGAAATTAATGGTTCCTCCTTCGTGAATAACAAAGTTTTTGCGAATAACTTCCTGGATGCTAAACTTATAGATTCCTTGTTGTATCCTATAATTACCAAAGAGTTTGACATCTCCTTTGTTGTAGAATTCCGTACGAATGTTCCCACTACCTCTTCCACTTAGGTAGTCATCAGCTACAGGGTCAATAAGTATCTTAATTTGTGCATCAGGAGTAATGTCCATTTGTAGATTCAAAAAGATATCTGCTGTAGACTCCAACTCAGACTCCTTGTCTTCCTTATAGGTATATATATCTAAAGAATCCACAGGAATGCGTTGAGGGGTAACATCATTGAATTGAATAAATTCACGACTAGTAGCTGAAGCAACAGTACCTAAAGAGTAGGTAAAGTTTGTGTTTTTGTTGGTTGTCATTCCCACATTGATGTTAACTCCCTTATCTCCGTCTCCATAGATGTGAGTATTACCGGAAGCATAAATACGTCCATAAAAGGGCATATCCTTACTTTCGTGTGTATTCATAACCATCATGTTATTGGAAGATATGTTGAAATCGTATGACAAATTTCTAAAATGTTCGTAGGACAAGTTGCCGTTGACCTCTCCGGGGTTACCATGGACATCGGTAATGTCTATTTGATTGAAGCGAATACCCTTTGGTGTCATCTCCAATGTGTCTTTAACTAGAAAAGACGTATTGAGCACATGTATATTTAAGTTTCCCTCAACATACGGTTTAGCCTCCATATTTAATGCGCTGAATGGACCATAAAAGTTGAATAAGCCGGAAGCTCTACCTTTTATACCCATAATGTTTTGTGCATAGAACTCAATAAAACCAATATTAATGTTATTTGCATCAATCATTAAATGCAGCCCACTTTTGGGTGCTGTAGGATAAATGTATCCGGTAATGAGAGTACGGGCAATGTCTTCTTCTTGTATGTTTGCATCAAGATAAATACCATCTTCGGCTTGATCCCATTTTCCACTGATATCCATATTTCCCAATCGAATGTCATTAAAGGTGAAATCTTTAATGTGAAGCTGTGTCTCTAGAATAGGATTATCAAAAAGATGTGAAGCAATGGCTGTTCCAGTAGCATTTCCATTAAAGTCAACCGTTTCCTTAATGTTTACCATATCAAAGATATAACCAATGTTTATATCGTTTAAGTCAATTTGTAATGTGTCTTCAGGTAAAGAGGAAACACTTCCGTTGATAGTTAAGTATTGATCCAAATGAGTAAAGGAGAAGTTTTTTACACTTACTTCATTTTCCTTGAATTGTATGGTGGAAGGATGAATTATCCAAGCAGAGTCATTCAGTATGACCTGAGTCTTTTCTATTTCATGAGTCGTTTTCATGGGCTCATCTTCTTCCTTGGTAAATGTGGTAGTTCCTTTGAGGCTGCCACTGTATGTGTGTTCTCCACTGTTACCCCAATTAAATCTTGAATGTATCTGATTGTTTTTGGCTTCTAAGTTTAGGGCAAGGGTAACGGCTGAGTTTTTTCGTTGGTGATTAAAGCGAAGAGTACTTTGCAACTCATCTGCATAATTGTTAAAGAGAAATACCCCGGATTCAATGCGTGTGTTGTTGTATTGTGCTTTTGGGAAATACCCTTTGATGGCATATTTTTCAGTTTCGTCGTTCCATTGTCCTTCCAAAGAAGAGTGCGTATATACTTGTAAGGGAATGTCAAAGAAGTCGTTTAAAATATCGGTATTATACAAGTCTATATTAAAGGTAAACCGGTTGGATAAATTTTGCTTCTTTTTCGGGTCGAATGAAGATAAGGCAGGAAGATAGCTATAGAGTAATTTTTGTATGCTTTGAGGTAGCGTTTTATAAGAGTATTGTCCCTCGACTTTTCCCTTTAGAAATTCAGAGTCAATAATGAGTTGATTAAACTCTTCGGTATGGATAGCTGCTATATTGAAGTACCTCATTTTGTGAATCTCATCAGTAGTCACCAAACGTAAGTTTTCAATGTTTATCTCTCCATTCATTTGGTCTATTGAACCTCCGGTAAAGTTTGCATTGACCTCCATAGACCATTCACTCTCTTTATCTGTTTGTGTCAAGTTCAGAGCTTGTGGTCGAACTCCGTTGAAAGATGCATTAAAATTAAAAGTAGGAGTTTTTTCTGCTACATTAAAACTACCAAGCAGAGCAAAATAACCGTTAGGGTCATCTAATAATATATTCCCATCAAACCCTCCTTTTTTATATTCTCCATCAATGGTTATATTTTCATAGGTATATTTATTATAGGTAATAGAGTCAATAACTCCTTTCATTGTCACATCAGGATAAAGAGCTTTAGCACTTTTCTTTCCGTTAACCTCAAAGTTAAATACGATGTCGCCCAGATCTTTGTTATTTACTAATTCCCCAAGGTTGAATAAGGGAGTTTTTATCCCTCCGGAATAAGTGATTAGCTCCTGCTGATTGTTACGACCAATTTTCATATCCACATCCAACTCTCCAAGTCCGCTGCTGCATTTACCAAAGGCCACTAAGTCGTTAATGTAGCCGGAAAGTGTTCCCTGGAACATTAAGAAATCAAGACTTTGTACTAATCGGGAGGATTCTTTTGAGTCTGGAATGAAATTCCTAGCTATAAAAGAAAGTCCTTCTTGGTTAGCAGAAACCTCAGGAAGATCCACATAAAAAAAAGCTTCATTGGGAACCAATAAGTCTTGAATAGAGGCTTTCCCTTCAAAAGAAAAGTTTGAAGGGGAATTGATTTTTACAAAAGGAACCTCAAAATTGTTTAGCGTTCCATGAGCAGCGAATGAAAGGTTTAACTTTTCTTTGAAATTCTTTAAGACCGGAGTGAAGCCTTGTAAGTCTTTTAGGGTGATGTATGAAGGGCGAGTGTGTAAAGAGAACTCTACTTCATTTCCCAAATTATTGAATGACGCCATGCTGTCATAATTTAGCTCTATAGTTTCAAGTTCAAACTTAGATTCGGGAAGTAAAATCTCAAAGTCTTCAATGCGCATGCCTTGATGATTTCCGGTTACTTTAAGTCCTAGTTTTTTAAGTTCAAAACCACATTGTTCTTTTAAGCTTAATCGTTTGATATGTGCATTGACTGAGTCTGTGGTTAAAGCTTTTAGCGAGATGTTGGCTAGAATATTTTCTATGCGCACATGGCTGGCATTGAAATGGTTGGGTGTTTCAGGTTCTGAGTGAACTGTATAAGTTAGGTTGCCCCTACGAATAAGTATGGCATTAATTCGTAAGTCAATGGAGCTGTCAGTAGGTGGTTCGTCCGATTTTAAAGCATCAACAATAAACTGAAAATTGGGGTCTGTTTCAGGTGTTTCCTTTGATAAGTTAAAGTCAAAACTAAACAGCTGTACCGTACGAATAGAAACTCGACCATTGAATAATGGAAGAATTTCGAATTTAGCTGTTAATCGAGCTATGGAGGCGAGTGTTTCACCCGATTGATCTTTAATCAATACATCATCTAACACAATTCGGTTGAGCCATCCCATGTTAATATACCCTATTTTAACTTCACTGTTAAATAGGATTGAGAGCTCTTTGGATGCCCACTGCGAACTCTTTTCTTGAATATAAGGGAGGTTCAAGAGTAGCAATAGGGTAAGTTGCAAGCCAATAATGAGCCCCACCAGGGTTCGGACTATGTATTTTATTGTTTTTATAGCGAGTATCTCTAGCTGTTATAATAACAAAAATATAAAATATAACTTAACGAATCGCACATTTATGATTACTTTTGCATTGTTTAAATGATAGTTAAGGAATATGAGCGTTATAATATTAGGAATTGAATCATCCTGCGATGATACATCGGCAGCTGTAATCAAAGATGGCTATTTATTGTCGAATGTAATAGCCAGTCAAGCGGTACACGAAGCTTATGGTGGGGTTGTTCCGGAGTTAGCATCACGTGCTCATCAACAAAATATAGTTCCTGTAGTACACGAAGCGCTTAAACGAGCAGGAGTAAAGAAAGAAGAATTAAGTGCAGTAGCATTTACACGAGGTCCTGGTTTGATGGGCTCTTTACTGGTTGGAGTCTCTTTTGCTAAAGGATTGGCTCGGTCGTTAGGTATACCTATGATTGATGTGAATCATCTGCAAGGTCACGTAATGGCTCATTTTATTCGTTCTCAAGATGAAGAGTACAATGAACCTCATTTACCTTTCCTTTGTCTTTTAGTTTCCGGAGGAAACTCTCAAATCATTAAGGTAAATGCTTACAATGATATGGAGATAATAGGACAAACCATTGATGATGCAGCAGGAGAGGCCATTGATAAGTGTTCTACTGTGATGGGACTGGGTTACCCCGGAGGTCCTATTATTGATAAATTGGCACGTAAAGGAAATCCAAAAGCTTTTTCTTTTAATAAACCAAGTATACCGGCTTATGACTATAGTTTTAGTGGATTAAAAACTTCATTCCTCTACTCTTTAAGAGACTGGTTAAAAGAAGACCCTGATTTCATAGAGAAAAATAAAGAGGATTTAGCTGCATCACTTGAAGCAACCGTAGTTGATATCTTGATGAAGAAGCTTTATAAAGTAGCTAAAGCTCATCGAATTCAGCATGTGGCTGTAGCTGGAGGAGTATCTGCTAATACAGGGTTGCGAAATGCTTTTAAAGAGTATGCAGATAAGTATAATTGGACCATTTATATTCCTAAATTTAGTTATACCACCGATAATGCAGCAATGATTGCTATTACCGGTTATTATAAATATTTGGATAATGATTTGAGTTCCATAGATGTGCCTGCATATTCAAGAGTTCAAGTAAAGTAAAAAAACAGGAGATATGTTTGCTGAAATTATTACCATTGGAGATGAATTGCTAATTGGACAGGTAGTAGATACCAATTCTCATTGGATGGGTAGACAACTGAACAAGCAAGGTATCGAAGTAATACAAATAACCTCCATCCGTGATAGAGAAAGAGAAATTTTGGAAGCCATAGATGAGGCGATGCGTAGAGCAGATGTTATCTTGATTACCGGAGGATTAGGTCCAACTAAAGATGATATAACCAAGCAAACATTGTGTCGTTACTTTAATACGGAATTAGTATTTAGTCCGGATGTGTATGAAAATGTAAAAAGAGTTCTTTCTCACCGTATACCCTTAAATCAACTCAATAAAGATCAAGCACTTGTTCCAAAAGATTGCACTGTGATTAATAACAGGGTGGGAAGTGCGTCTGTCAGTTGGTTTGAAAAAGAGAATAAGATTGTTGTCTCTATGCCGGGTGTGCCCGAAGAGATGAAGGTGGTAATGAGAGAAGAAATATTACCCCGTCTGAAAGAAAGGTTTCACACCGATACCATTTTGCATCAAACCTTTTTAGTCAAAAATCATCCTGAAGCTATACTGGCTGAAGAGTTGTCCGACTTTGAAAATCTTTTACCACAGGAGTTAAGTCTGGCTTATCTGCCTAAATTAGGATTAATCCGTTTAAGAATTACCGCTAGAGGAAAAGAACTTTCATATCTTCAACAATTGCTGGATGATAGTAGAAATCAATTAGAGTCTTTACTAAAAGATGATATTTTGATTGAAGAAGATCGTTCCATTGAATATGTGGTTGGAAAGATTCTGAAAAAGAAAGGCTTGACCTTAAGTACAGCAGAAAGCTGTACAGGAGGAAAAGTGGCCACCCTGATTACTTCTATGTCAGGAAGTTCTGGCTTTTATAAAGGAAGTATTGTGGCTTATAGCAATGAGGTGAAAATTAACTTGTTGAATGTTTCTCCTGATATTTTAGAAACTTATGGCGCTGTAAGTGAAGAAACGGCAATAGCAATGGTGAAAGGAGCAATGAAAATTTTAAATACTGATTGTGCCATAGCTACAACAGGTGTAGCAGGACCTACAGGAGGAACAGCAGCGAAACCTGTTGGAAGAGTCTGGATGGCTGCAGCATGCGGTGATCGCATCATAACAAAAGTGCAAGAAGGCGATAGAGGAAGAGAAATGAATATCACAAGAGCATCAAATGGAAGTTTATTGCTTTTGTACGAGTTAATTAAGTGAATTAATTTCGTTTTTTCTTGCTAAATAGATGTGAAAGTGTTTACTTTGCATGCTGATTAAAAAGAGCATAGAAAATAAAAGAATATAAATAAAAAAGATAGAGATGTCTAAGATTTGTCAAATTACAGGAAAGAAAGCCATGGTTGGCAACAATGTTTCACACTCTAACCGAAAGACTAAGAGAACTTTTGATGTGAACTTGTTTAGAAAAAAATTCTACTATGTAGAGCAAGAATGTTGGATTAGTTTGACCATAAGTGCAGCAGGTCTACGTACTATTAATAGAAAAGGCTTGGAAGCGGCTCTAGTTGATGCGGTAGAAAAAGGATATTGCAGTTGGAATGATATTAGAGTTTTAAGCTAATTTTAAAAAAGGAGATAGGTTGAGTTATGTCAAAAAAAGGAAATAGAGTACAAGTAATACTAGAATGTACTGAACATAAAGAAAGTGGTTTACCAGGAACATCTCGTTACGTCACAACAAAGAACAAGAAGAACACTACAGGTAGACTTGAGCTAAAGAAATATAACCCCATTATGA